>JASBYO010000028.1 GCA_029983925.1 Flexilinea sp. | reverse complement strand
TTGAAATATAAGACACTTCTTGCATTTTCCCATCTATCTGGTCGCACCCCTCGTGGGTGCGTGGATTGAAATGTTCCACTCTTCAATCGCCTCTTCAATGCTGTCAGGTCGCACCCCTCGTGGGTGCGTGGATTGAAATTTCCATGGCCTGCCTCCTGCTAATTGTCCCCGCGCGTCGCACCCCTCGTGGGTGCGTGGACTGAAATTATGGTAAAGCTGAACGTCCAGTCAGATCAATTCGTTCACACCCCTCGCGGAGCATGTGAGTTGAAATCTTTACTATATAAAGCTGGCGTAGCCGCGCCCTTTACGGGCGCGGAAGAGGGATAAAAACGCCCAGCCATAACAAAAAAGCGTGATTTCTCACGCTTTTTATTATCTCTTAACAGTCGTTAATCGCACCAAGACGCCCCTGATTCCCTCCAGACTCACGCCGCGCTAACCCCATAAAACGCGCGGACACAGTTCGCAATTCGGAAGTTTTTCTTTCCCATCCCGTATCCGATCCGTTCGGTAGCCATCGGCGGCTGCGGTCCGAAACGGCTCGCGAAATATTTTAGAAGCGCCGCGCCGGTCGGCGTACAAAGCTCGCCGTCAATTTCACCGCCATACGTTGGAACCCCAAGCAAAATCTCGGCTGTCGCCGGCGCTGGGACCGGTAATACGCCGTGCGCACAGCGAACAACGCCTGACCCAAGATGAATCGGAGATACGACGATCTGATCCGGGCTGAGTTTTTCGATCATGCAGCAAACGGCTACAATATCGGCGATCGCGTCCATTGCGCCCACTTCATGAAAATGAATCTGTGCAACTGGAACTTGATGCGCCTTGGATTCGGCATCAGCGATCAGGCGATAAACCGCCAACGCGTCGGTTTTAACTTTCTCGGAAACGGAAAGCCCCTCGATAATCGACCTGATTTCCGTCATCCCGCGATGAGCGTGATGATGCGGATGTTCATGTTCGTCGCCGTGATCATGTTCATGTTCATGGTCATGGTCGTGATGATGGCAATGATGGTGGTCATGATGATGCGCATGGTTATCATCCGACACTTCCGCTTCCTCCGCGCCATGAATCCGTACCGACAGGCGCGTACCGAAGATTCCCGCTTTTTCGACTCGAAGCGCTTCGAAACGGACCTCCGGGATTCCGATCCGATTCAAAGCTTCGACCATACCCTCACGATTCTCAAACAACTCCAACAGCGCCGCGCCGAGCATATCGCCCGCCGCGCCCATTTTACATTCAAAATATAACGTCTTCATATCCATTCAGCCTGTCCTTATTTTACAATTCCTATACGAATTCCGAATCGTTATCATGGTTTCGCTCATCGGAAGACTGCGCAGCTGAATCTTCCGGATTCTTCGTTTTTTTCGCCCGTAAAAAAGCGTTTAAACTAAACTTCATGACCCGCTCGCTTCCCGAACGCAGCCGCTTATAATTCGGAATCAGTGCGAAGAAAACGATTCCCAAGCCGAACACCCCGTACAGCGCATACCACCACGAACTCGGTTCAATCCCGTTAATTTGCATGAAAACGAAAACGATCAATGCGAATAAATTAATTGAAAAGGTCGCGACGGACGCGTAACCCAGCGTCAAGTAAAGAATCAACGCCGGAATACCGCTGAAAAAGATTACCGGCGGCCAGATCCCGATCACAACGCCTAACGACGTTAATCCGCCGGCGCCGCCGCGCAGCCGAATCCGTCCGTTCGGACGCGTTTCCATCAGAAAAATCGACTTGATATGCCCCAGGACTGCGACCATCCCGGCAACGGCGATCAGCCAATCGATCCGATCCGGGAAAATCCATCGTACGACCCAAACCGCTAAAACGCCTTTCAGAATATCGGCAATCGCCGTCAAAATTCCCCATTTTACCCCAACCGTCCGAATCACGTTAGAAGTTCCCATCTTTCCGGACGCATGGTAGCGAATATCCTGATGACTAACTAACCAGACGACGACCCAGCCGACCGGCAGCGAACCGATCAAATAAGCCAAGCACAAAACGATGAAGTATTGCCAAAACATTTTCAGGGCGTCTCCTAACGAAAGAATTCAATATAGACAAACGAAGCCAGAAACATACCGATCGGCCAACTCAGACGCCGCAGCGCCGCTCGGACCGTAAATCCGGAACTTACAATTATAACGAGATTCACTACCGAATAAAACGCGGTAAATAAAAGCGCTCCGAACGAAAGCGGTACGAACGGTAAATAGAATAACGCCGCGCCCATTTCCGTCACGATCAAACCGACGGCGACCGCTTTATACAGCGAAGCAATCCCTTCCGCCTCAAGCAAAAAGATTCTCCATGCGACCGGAACCGAAATTAAAAGCAGGAACAACACAAAAAAAATCAAACGGTTGGTCAACGCTTTCGCGACGGAAAAAACGATCGCCGCCGACGCGTACGCCAGCGCGGTAACGAATACCGAAGCCGGCGCGCTTCGCGGGTCGGAACGAAAACAAAGCAGACTTTCCGAAATAAAAACCGAATATAATAGCAAACCGCCGGCAAAAAGGATCACCAGCCAACTGCTCCCGATAGCGACGGAGCCCAAAAGAATCCCCAACGTAACCGTCGTCGAAATCGGCACGATGACATGGACTAATTTACGGCTGCGACGCGATTCAAAATCGGCCTCAATCGCGCTGTATACTCCTATCGCGGCAATCGCGGCGGCAACCGGAATCATCAGGACTCCCGGCTTCAACGCAAACGACAAGGACAATCCGAAAAGATTAAAATCAAAAACAGCGACATTCCGAGAAATCACCGCTGGAAAAACGAATGACAATAGGATAACCGCAGCTAACGATGAAAAAAAAGACTGTTTATCTTGCGCGGTCCTCATAGACTTCATTATACGCGATTCCAACCCGCCTGACAGATTAGATCATCCGCTAAATTTAATCTAAGGAAAGAATCAAGCTGATTCCGATATATTCGTCTTTGCTGAAGCTGGACGTTCCGTTATCCACGCTGGATCATAACACAGTCGGTATCCAGCGCCAACGCAAGTCAATCAAGTCTGGTCAGTCGCATCCAGAACTCATTTTCCGCCTCGCGTTCCGTATCGCTCGCGTCATTCGGAAAGCAACGACGACCGATCGTCAGTTGAGCCAAATCAACCGCAACAGCGGCATCGAGTTCAAATGACAAGCCGATATCCGACAATCGGATGACTCTATCTGCGACATCCAAAACTTCCTCCGATGAACAAACGCCGTTTGTATCGGCTAAAATTCTGTACCCGGATTGAAGACGTTGGGCGTCGTCCGTCAGAAAGAGAAAGCTTTCTTCAGCCGCGATATCGCCGATCAGGCGGATATCAGCCGCCATCTTCGCTATCCCTCCATCCGAGACGACCGAATCCGTTCCGTAGATATAAGCGTTCAACCTAACGTTCGTTTTCCCATCCCCATTGCGGTCAACTGCAAACAGCGAAAATTCGCGTTCCAAAAGCGATGTCAATCCTTCGTCAAGCGGCATACGCGCGACATAAGCAATTTTAAAATCAGGTTGATCACACCCGGCTCTCCAATTCGAAACCGCAAAATCGAAAATAATCCAAATCAGGACCCCTCCGGCAATTACATACCATTTATGATAATCCCACCAATTTTGCAATTTTCCCATAGTATTGGCATCATCCTTACAACTATCCGCGCGTCGTACCGCCGTACGCGTACATAACCGGCAGACAAATTAATGACGGACGATCAAAGCTCGACTTGTTGATCAACAAATCGACACACATCTCAGCAATCTCATGAACCGGCTGAACGATCGTTGAACATTCATATGCCAATTCGCCAAACCGCCGGACGCCATCATATCCGATCACCTGAACATCCTCCGGTACGCGCAGCCCTAACTCCGTCAACATTTCGACGATCACATACGCCAGACGATCGGTCACGCAAAAAATACCGTCAATAGAGAGTTTACCGTCCTGACACCGTTCACTTAGAAATTCTCGAAATGCTTCATACGATTCCCCGTCATCTAAAATTTTCAGCTCATATGAAAGCCCGGTTTCCAAACAGCCGTTTTCGAATCCGGCGCGGCGCTTATTCGGCTCATTACGAAGCTTTGATCCGACCCGAAAAAAGGCAACTTTTTTACATCCAAACTCATGCAATTTCCGCGCAGCCAGGTCTCCGCCGGCAAAATTATCACTGGCGACAACCGGAATATTCGCATGAATAACGCGATCAATCGAAACGAACGGCGTCCGTTCATCAATCACCAAATTCGGGTTGTACGTCAACCCGATGATCCCATCGACACGGTGTTGCTGAGCCATACGAATGTACTCCTGCTCAGCCGGTTCATCGTAATCGGTACAACACAGGAGCATCCGATAATTTTGACGCGAGAGCGCCCGATTTATTTGATCCGCCAACGCAGCAAAAAAAGGCGTCGCGATATTCGGGATCAGAACAGCGATCAGATTCGTTCGGTTCGTCCGCATCCCTTGGGCATAATTATTGATTTGGTAACCCAATTTTTCAACCGCTTCAAGAACACGCTTCCGATAAGCTTTTCCAACTGGAACACCGTTCATAACTTTCGAGACCGTTCCTAGAGAAACGTTCGCCTCAATCGCAACGTCTTTCATAGTCGGCGCTTTTACCAGTCGGCTCATTCGCAAGGCTCCCTTATTTTCAAATTATTCCTTCGATCATTTGATTATAATCGCTAACCGTCAGTTGTTGTGAAATGTTTCATAACAAAATCGGTCAGACTCTCCGCAGAATTACAAATAGTTATTTTCGGCGTGATATTCATCCTGTTTTTTGATGGAAAGTTCATGCTGCTCCTCGATATGCGTCAAAGATCATTGACATCCATATAGAATCTGGTAATATTCAAACACAAATGAAACGTTTCACAAGCATCTCGAATTACGATCGGTTCGATTTTATTAGTCAGAGAAAGGAGCGACAATGGGTCAAAACACCGCGTTCGCAAACGGTTCCGCAAGAAAAACAAAAGTCGCGTACTTGCTTCAACGGATTGGGGCCAATTGGCAGCTGTATGCCATGTTGCTGATCCCCCTTGCGATTACCTTCATTTATAAATATATCCCGATGTACGGAATCCAAATCGCCTTCCGCGACTATACAGCCAGTCGCGGAATGTTTGGAAGCACCTGGGTCGGATTTGATTGGTTCGAACGCTTTTTTACCGCCCCGAATTTTTGGCGGATGATTCGAAATACCGTCCTGCTGAGCTTTTACAGTCTGCTTTGGGGATTCCCGATCCCGATTATTTTAGCCCTGATGATTAATCAGCTGCGCTTCAAGCGATTTCAACGAACCGTCCAAACGATTCTCTACGCGCCGCATTTCATCTCGATCATGGTAGTTTGCGGTATGATCCGGATTTTTCTAAGTCCTTCCGGCGGTTTAATCAACTTGATCTCCAACTCCAATACTGACTACCTTTCACTAGCATCCGCTTTCCGAACGATTTATATCGCCTCCGGAATCTGGCAGGATGCAGGCTGGGGCATCATCGTCTACATGGCAACGCTCGCAAATATCGACGTATCGCAATACGAAGCGGCTAAAATCGACGGCGCTTCCTTATTCCAGCGCATCTTGCACATTGATATTCCCGAACTGATACCGACAATTATCTTGATGCTGATCATGAGTGCGGGAAGCTTAATGAACGTTGGCTTCGAAAAAGTCTGGCTGCTCCAGACGAACCTTAATAAAGCCACCAGCGATGTCATTTCAGTTTACGTCTATCAGCAAGGTATCGAAAACGCAAAGTACAGCTATTCGACCGCCGTCGGCTTATTTAATACGGTCGTCAATATCATTCTCTTGATTATCGTCAATCGTCTCGCTTCGAGAATGTCTGATAAAGTCAGATTCGCCTAAAAGGAGGAGCATAATGAACAAACCCGCCGCAAAAGATTCCCGCGTCCCGACCGGATTATCCGACAGAACCAGTGATATTATCTTGGTCATCTTTTGCGTGATCATCGTACTTCTGGTCGCTTATCCTCTCTATTACGTTCTGATCGCGTCAATTTCGAACCCTTACGACGTTTACGCCGGAAAAACATTCCTTCTCCCGAGCGAAATTACCTGGAGCGGATACAAAGCTGTTTTCGCTGAACAAAGTATCGTAACCGGATATCTAAATAGTATCAAATATACGATTATCGGAACGATTTTTTCAACACTGATGGTCTTCCTGAGCGCTTACCCGCTAAGTCAAACCGCATCGAAAGACCTGCCCGGACGAAAATTCTTCAGTATTTTCTTTATTATCACCATGTATTTCGGCGGAGGATTAATTCCAACTTACTTAATCGTCCGGCAAACCGGCCTGATAAATAATATGTGGGCGCTATTTATCCCCGGCGGTGTCGCGGTCGGAAACATGATCATCGTTCGCAATTTCTTCGATAACAGCATCCCCCGCGAAATCGTTGAAGCTGCTGAAATCGACGGCGCTTCTAAATGGCGAACGTTTATCAATATCATCGTGCCATTAAGCCGGCCGATCATGGCCGTCATGGTCGTCTTCGCCATGGTCGCCTATTGGAACGACTGGTTCACGGCGATGATCTACTTGCCCGGGGTTGATAAAGCGCCCTTGCCGCTGGTACTGCGCGGAATCTTGATCCGAAGCTCGGCAACCGCATCCCAAGCAAGTACAATTTCCGGCGGGTTCGCTGAATTAAACAAAATAACAGAATTGATCAAATTTGCATCCATTATTGTCGCAGCTGCGCCGATGCTGATCTTCTACCCGTTCGTCCAAAAATATTTCGAACGAGGATTCATGGCAGGCGCGGTCAAAGGGTAACCAAATAAAAGTCGGAATCATTATCGAAGAGATGTTCAAAATTGCCTTGAAAGGACCTCATCATGAAACTGTCAAGCTATCGAAAGAAATTGGGGCGGATCATATTCCTGAGCCTCCTGATCGCGTTGATGTTAGCCGGTTGCGGCGACGGAAAAGCGGACCCCAGCGCTGACGAACCGGGCAACGCAAATACGGACGTAAGTCAAACCGAATTTGAAGTCATGGGCGGAATGAGCGCGCTCAGTCCCGGTTACGCCAATAACGTTGTTCTGAATAAATTAATGGAAGAAACCGGCGTGAAAATTACCTGGAATACGCTCAGTGATTCGGTAGCGGAGCAAGTTAATATTCGCATCGCCGGCGGAGACTTGCCCGACGCGTTTATGGGCGTCGGATTCTCAAATTTCGACCTCGCGCGTTACGGAAGAGACGGAACGTTTATCGACCTGACGCCATACCTGACGCCAGAAACCATGCCCAATTTAGCGAAAATTCTGGATGAAAACCCTGATATCCGAGCCGCGATTACGATGAACGACGGAAAGATTTATGGTCTTCCGTCCGCCGAACGCATGGGGACAAAAGGGATCGGCAAGGAAGAAGATTACAGCATTTTCACCATTCCGCAGTTCAGCATGATCAACAAAGCCTGGCTTGACGATCTCAACTTGGAAGTTCCGACGACACTTGACGAGCTTCATGATGTCCTCATCGCCTTCAAAGAGAACGACATGAGCGCGAAATACTATGGAAACGAACCCGGATCGACGATCCCGCTCAGCATCGGTACCGATCAATGGTGTTGGGGCCAAAATATATTCTACGCAGGATTCGGATTTACAAACTGGCCGAACGACGTCATCAACGATCTCATTCTAACACCCGAAGGAAAAGTTGAATTTGTCAGCGTTTCCGATAACTACCGCGCTGCACTCGCGTATTTCCATGAATGGTTCAAAGAGGGATTGTTCGATGTCGAAATGTTCAGTCAGGATCATACCCAGCTGATGGCGAAAACGTCGCAAGGATACGTCGGTGTCTCGACTTGGTGGTACATCGAAGAGCTGATGGCTGAATATTCAAAAGACTACGTCTTTTTACCGGTTTTGGACGGTCCGGACGGAACGCATAACGTAACCGTTCGAACCGGCGGCGGAACGTCGAGCGGACAGCTAAGTATTACAAACGCTGCGAAAAGTCCGGCAAACTTGCTGAAATTCTATGATCGTTGGTATGAGCCGGAAATCGTCATGCAGCTTCAATACGGCCCGATCGACGTATTTTTCACAGGGAAAGACGAAAACGGGGTTTGGCTTAGCATCACGGAAGAGGAAAGCCGCGAAAAATTCGGAAAGAGCGCCGGCGAACTGAAAAATGAAATGGAAGTTTCCGGCCCAAAACTCATTCTAAGCGACTACTATAAAACAACCTTTAAGATGGAAGACCGTGCAATAGAGCGACTGGAAGACCTATATAATTTCTGGATGCCGTATGTCGATAACCCGATTACTTACCCCATCGACGTCGTCTTTACCGAGGATGAACTCGATACGATCGATCGATTTAAGACTGATTTTGAAAATACCGTCGCTGAAAATGAAGGCCTCTGGCTGCGCGACGGCGCTCCGACCGATGACGAATGGGAAACGTATAAAATAATGCTGATCGACAATTGCGGAATGGATAAACTTTTAGCCGTCTATCAAGCAGCTTACGATCGTTACATCAGCGTTCAGAACGAAGCTAAAGCTGAATAAATCGCCAATCCAAACTTCAATCGCCGATTCCCGTCCGTTATTTGGATGGGAATCGGTTTTGTAAAACTGATTTAATTTATCTTAAGTATTTTTTCTAATCGATCAATCAGGTAAATTTCCTATCCCAAATCAGAAAGGCATCTCTCCCATCATGAGCAAGATATTAAGTGACGCTGAAAAATACGAGGAGATCATGGAATCGCTGATCGCTGATGAAGCGCGACCGGAATTCCATTTAACTGCTCCCGTCGGCTGGATGAACGATCCGAACGGATTCTCCTATCACAATGGACAATTCCATCTCTTTTTTCAGTATTACCCCTATTCCTGCGAATGGGGACCGATGCATTGGGGACACGCTATCAGTTCCGATCTGCTTCACTGGCGCTATTTGCCCGTCGCTATCGCGCCCGACAGCAATGCTGACCGCGACGGCTGTTTTTCCGGAACGGCGCTATGGCTGCCCGACGGACGGCATATGATAATGTATACCGGCGTTCGAAACGAATTTCTTCCTTCCGGAAAAATCGCCGGGGTTCAAACGCAATGCCTGGCATTCGGCGACGGAGAAAGCTACGAAAAATATCCGCTGAATCCGGTTTTAACCTCCGATCACCTGCCTGGAGCATACTGCCGTTACAATTTTCGCGATCCAAAAATCTGGCGCGCCGCCGACGGGACATTCCGCAGCCTTATTTCCGCAGCGACCGCGTTCGACAAGGACGGCCATTTGCTGCTCTTTTCCAGCGATGACGGATTGAACTGGAAATTTGAAAAAACGCTGATCCGAAATGAAGGCCGATTCGGGCGAATGCTTGAATGTCCGGATCTGTTCGAGTTGGACGGCGCGCATGTTCTACTGATCAGTCCGCAGGACATGCTTCCGGTCGAAGGGACGTATCATTGCGGAAACGGTACGGTCTGCATCATCGGCAACTTCGACGAAAATCTTCAGACCTTTCAAGAAATCAGCGACCAACCAATCGATCAGGGAATCGATTTCTACGCGCCGCAAACCGTTTTGACCCCAGACGGACGCCGCATTATGATCGGATGGATGCAAAACTGGGATTCGACTCACCGCCAACTACCGGAAATCCCCTGGTTTGGTCAGATGAGCTTCCCGCGCGAATTATCGCTTCAAAACGGCCGCCTCATCCAAAAGCCGATTCGGGAAATTGCTGCGCTCCGCCAAAATCCTGTCCATGCGGCGGACATTGCCATCAAGGGGACTCAAAAAATCGCTGGGATCTACGGCCGTTGCGTTGAGCTTGAGCTTTTGATCGAGCCGCTGGAAGCCGACCGAATCTTCAATAGCTTCGAAATCTTTTTTGCTCAGGATCAAACTCATCATTCGTCGATCAGCTTTCATCCGAGCGAATCGCTGCTGACGATCGATCGAACCTATTCTGGAACGCGACGCGCCTTTATTCATGAACGATCCGCCCGCGTTGGCCATCAAAACGGGAAGATCGCCTTACGGCTGATTCTCGACCGATTCAGCGCGGAGGTCTTCGTAAATGGCGGCGAACAGGCGCTGTCGATGACGATTTACACGGATCAGACCGCAGACGGAATTTCGTTCTCCTGCAACGACGGCGCGCGAATCAAGGTCACTAAATACGATCTCCGGCGCGTAGCGCAGCCCTGATTCTTCATTCGCAGCGCAAGAGATAAAATCGGATCAATTCCTGCGCAGCGAAAATGGTAGAATCACGATATGGCCCAACCAAAAAAGAGCTATCGCCCGGATCCGAACCTAATCGTCTTTCAAAAAGAAATCCGAGCCGTCGAACCGGCTCTCGTTCCGATCCCGCCTTTCATCGACGCTAAAGTGAAGCTGCGCTTGGCCGAATTCGGCATCAGCGAAATATACCGTCATCAAAACGAAGCGCTAACCGCGGTATACGATCGGAACGACGTCGTCGTCGCGACCGGGACTTCAAGCGGGAAAAGCCTCTGTTACCAGATTCCGATCCTGCGGCAAACGCTGAATTCGCCGAACAGCTGCGCGTTGCTGATCTTTCCGACCAGAGCGCTGACGCAGGACCAGTTTATCTCACTGCGCAAGTTTCTTCCGGAATATCGCGGACAAATTGCCGTATTCGACGGCGACACCGCGGCGAATCAGCGTTCCGAGATTAAGGAGCGCGCGCGGATCATCCTGACCAACCCCGACATGCTTCATTTCGGCATACTCCCGTTCCATCCGGGATGGGCGCGTTTTTTCCAAAATTTGCGCGTGGTCGTTATTGACGAAGCCCATATTTACCGCGGGATTTTCGGTTCGCATGCCGCTCACGTCTTCCGCCGTCTGAATCGAATTTGCGCTCATTACGCGCAAACGCCGCAGCCTCATCAATATATTCTCACTTCAGCGACGCTCTCAAACGCCGCGCAATTAGCCGAAAAACTGACCGATCGGGAATTCAAGCTGATCCGGAACGATACCTCCGGGAACGGCGAACGCGTCATCTATTTCCTGAATCCGCCGATTATCAACGAGGAATTTCATCTGCGCGCCGGAAGTATTTTTACCGGCGCGAAAATCGCGCGCGATTTAACGAAGAATCAGCATCAAACGCTGCTTTTCCTTTCTTCGCGTCAATCGGTCGAATCGGCAGTGCGCCGCTTACGTGATTTTGACGTTCCGGCTCAGGGATACCGATCCGGCTATTTAAAAACGGAACGCCGCGAAATCGAAGCCGGATTGAAATCGGGCGAAACCGGTTGCGTCGCGGCGACAAACGCGCTCGAACTCGGAATGGATATCGGCGGGATGGACGCGGTCATTTCGATCGGGTACCCCGGTTCAATCGCCGCTTTTTACCAGCGTATCGGGCGCGCCGGACGCAACCGCCGCGACGCTGTTTTCTTTTTTATTCCGGCCCAAAACCCGACCGACCAGTATATCGCCGCCCATCCGGAGTTTATCTTTAATCGTGAAATCGAGCCTGCGCTGATCGATCCGGATAATCTTTCGATCCTGTTTCAGCATCTGCAATGCGCGTTGTTCGAACTCCCGTTTGGGATCGACGAAAAATACGGAAGCCTTACGCTTGACGCAACGCATCAAATCCTCGACTACTTCCGAACGCTTGGCATCGCGCAATTCGCCAACCGACGCTATTATTGGATCGCGCCGGAAACGCCTCAACAGACAGTCTCGCTCCGCAACAGCGGACTCGACCGAATCGCGATCCGCTGCGAAGATTTCGGCGGAAAGCTGACGAAAATCGGCGAAGTCGACCGGCCTTCTTCGTATTGGATGACGCATGCGGGCGCGATTTACTTTCACAACGGGAAAGCCTTCCGGATCGAGAAACTGGATCTGGAAGAGAATTATGCTTTGGCGGTTCCGACCGTTCCGACATACTTGACCAAAGCGGAAAAAAAGCTTCAGATCGACGTAAATGAAACCGAACGCGAAACGCCGTTTCCCAACGGGAAAACGATGATCGGCGACGTCAGCGTCACATCGCAGGTCGTCAGTTATAAAAAAACCGATCTCGAAAGCGGCGAACCGCTCGGCGTTTTTCCGTTAGACCTGCCCGCGGAGACGCTGGAAACGAAATCGTTTATCCTGACCCTTTCGGCGGAATTCCGCGATTCGCTGCGCTGCCTGGGCGCTTGGACGAACGACGCCAACGACTACGGCCCCGACTGGCAAAAAATTCGTCTGTCCGTCATTGAGCGGGACGGATCCCGCTGTCAAATCTGCGGTCATTCCGATCGTCCGGCGTTCTTCCATGTTCATCATAAAATCCCGTTCCGCAGCTTTGCGTCGCGCGAAAAAGCCAACGAGCTCGAGAACCTGGCGACGCTCTGTCCGGACTGCCATCGGCGAGCCGAAGAAGCGATCCAAATCAAATCCGGCTTATCCGGATTCGCTAACGCGTTCCGCCAATTAGCGGCGTTGTTTTTGGAGTGCGACGAAAACGATCTGAACGTCTGCGTCGAACCGGCTTACGCCGCCTTCGACGGACTCCCGACGGTATTCGTCTACGAATCGATTGCGGGCGGACTAGGGCTGAGCCAGGCGATTCAGGATCGATTTAGCCGGCTGATCGAAGCCGTCGCCGGCCTGATCGAAAACTGCGGCTGCGTGAACGGCTGTCCGGGCTGCGTCGGCGCGCCCGGCGAAGAAGGATTCGGCGGCGTTGCCGAAGCGCTGGCGATCGCGCGCGGTTTTCGCGATCAATCGTTTTTAGCGGGAACCGATTCCCGATCGACCGACCCGGAGAACGCCGGTTGATCATTCGCGCCCGACCGTCGCTTAACGGTATAATCGTTTTCAATGAAAATTTTTGCCACGGAGACTTTAAGATGATTTACGACTTTGATAAACCGATCGATCGCAGCCAAAGCGATTCAATTAAATGGAAAGCTTATCCGAAAGACGTCTTGCCGCTTTGGATTGCGGATACCGATTTTGAAGTAGCGCCGGAAATTATCGCCGCGATTCAGGAACGAATGAATCATCCGGTTTTCGGCTACGGGGTCGACAATCCGGAACTGATCGAGACTGTCTGCGAGCGAATGAAACGACAATACGCTTGGGAGGTCAAAGCCGAAGAAGTCACGCTCGTAGCCGGGATCGTATCCGGCTACAACTACGCCTGCCGCGCGTTCGTCAATCCGGGACGGTCTGTCCTGATTCAGACGCCGGCTTATCCGCCCTTTTTTACTGGGCCAACGAATAATCGAGTCGGATCCGTCTTTAACCCGCTGATCTACAACCTCGAAACGAGCCGCTACGAGATAGATTTCAACGATTTCGAAGCGAAAATCGTTTCCGGAAAAGTCGGCATGTTCATCCTCTGCAACCCGCAGAATCCGACCGGACGCGTTTTTAATGAATCCGAATTGCGGCGCATGGCGCAAATCTGCCTCGATCATGACGTAACGATCGTATCCGACGAAATTCACGCCGAAATTATTTACAGCGGCGAAAAACATATCCCGATCGCATCGCTTTCGCCCGAGATCGCGGCGCACAGCGTCACGCTCATTGCGCCGAGCAAAACTTTCAACATTCCCGGTTTGTCATGTTCCGTAGCGATTATTCAGGACGAAAAGCTTCGCGAAACGTACCGAACGGCAATGATGGGGTTTTCGAGCGGCGTCAGTCTTCTTTCGCAATACGGCGGACTCGCCGCCTATCGGCAAGGCGGCGAATGGCTCAGACAGATGAACGCATATCTGGAAAGCAACCGCGATTTCGTTTATCAAACAATCTCCGCCGAGCTTCCCGAAGTCCGGCAGACCAAAATTCAAGGGACCTTTTTAGCCTGGCTCGACTTTTCCGATACGAAAATCTCCGCCGATCCGGCTTCGTTTTTCCTCGAAAAAGCGAAAGTCGCGCTTAACGAAGGAAAAACCTTCGGCGCCCAATACGGCGGGTTCACCCGTCTGAATTTCGGGACCAACCGCGCGCGTCTCAGCCAAGCGCTCGAGCGCATGGTCGGCGCTTTCCGGAAATTATAGGCGAACAGTTCTCAGAAAGAGACGTTTGTAGCGCATGAGCCATTCAAACGAAAATCAGGGATCTCCGGAACCGATTAACATGGAATCGACAGCTTCCGGAAAGGACAGCCGCTCAGTATCGCCCGCGGATAATTATTATTCCGCTCGAACCCGGCGCCCCGACTGGCGGAAGCGATTAACACTCCTGACCGTTATGATCCTGATCCTGATCGGGGCAGGCGAATATTTAGTTTTCGATTCGACGCCCGAACCCGCCGATCTGATCACTGTACTCAGCGGGAACGATACGATTCGCCTTGAAAAAACGGCGCAGCTTTATTTTGACGGCTACGCGCATCTGATTCTGCTGACCAATACCGGCCGGACATACGGACCCTACGATACGCCGTATAATCAGAGCCAAATTGAACAGCTGCAGGCGATGAACGTCCCGGACGGCGCGATTTTTCTCTCCGATTTCGTCGCGAAAAATACCGGTCAGGAAGCGACCGCGATTATTATGCGGATGGTCGATCTGAACCTGAAATCGGTTATTATCGTTACCGACGCCTGGCACCTTCGCCGAACGCGCATCATCTACACGGACACTTTCTCAAACACCGATTTCAAAGTTCAATACATCGGAGCCGATGAGCCGGGATTCAGCGCCGCATTCTGGTGGCTTTCGCCGAAAGGGTGGAAAACTGTCGTCGGAGAATACGCGCGAATCATCGGCTATTTCATCAAACGCGGAACCAATATCCCCGATTATCCGCTCTTCAATTTCTTCCGCGATCAGTTTCAATCGGCCGATCATGAATAAAACGCCGCTGATTGTTCTTTCTTATAAACAGACATGAGCCAACAGAAAAGCGAACCCGAACGATTAACTCATCCGATCCCGCCGCTGTTTGACCGCGATTCAACCCGGCTGTTTTTAGGATCGTTCCCATCGCCGAAATCGCGTCAATTCGGCTTCTATTACGGCCATCCTCAGAACCGCTTCTGGTTCGTCCTTGCCGCGGTTTTTAATACGCCGCCGCCGATAACGATCGAGGAGAAAAAAGCTTTCTGCTTAGAAAATCGAATCGCGCTGTGGGACGTAATTCAGGAATGCACGATTACCGGCGCGGCGGACCAATCCATCCGGGACGTCGTTCCCAACCCGATCGAACAAATTATCGCGGCGTCAAATATCCGCGCCATCTTCACGACCGGCTCAAAAGCCCATGATCTCTACACGAAATATACTCTGCCGCTGACGAATATTCCGGCCATCCGGCTGCCATCGACCAGTCCGGCAAACTGCGCCGTGCGGACCGAAACGCTCGTCGAACGCTACCGCGAAGCGTTGCGGATATAACGTCCCCGCTTCCGATTCGTTTTCAACCTTTCGCCGGATTCTGGAATAAAATTATCATTAAGATCGGCGTATAATCCGGCGTCCGGTCAAATACGATTTAAGGCGAACGAATGAAAAGTACTTTTCAAGAATCAACGAAAACGCAAACATATTGGATCCTGACGATCGCGATCATCCTCGCCGGAGCCGGGATCCGTTTGTTCGGACTGGCCGCTTTGCCGATGACCGAACTTGAGGCGGCGAATGCCAACGCAGCGTTGGCTTTTGTCCGCGCCGGTTTTTCGGCCCGAACGAGCGAACCGTTTTACGTCTTCCTGACCTCAGTTATATTCAAACTCTTCTCAGACCAGCCGTTCACCGCGCGGCTGATTCCGGCTCTTTTCGGGACCGCGTTAATTTTCCTTCCGATCGCGTTCCGAAATCATTTTTCATCCAGAACGATCCTGATTTGGACGCTGCTGCTGGCGCTCGATCCCAGCTTGATCGCCTGGTCGAAAAGAGGGGACGGCGTGATGATCGCCGTCTGCGTGGCGGCGTACCTGATCGCCGCGCTCCGCAGCCGATCAACGACGGCGGTTACATTTCTCAGCGCAGCCCTGATCGCGTCGCCGTTACGCAGTCTGCCGATGATCATTGCTGCGGCCGCAACCGCCGCGCTCCTCGGTTTTCTGAATTCGCTCTTCTTCGACGGCAATTTTCGCCCGATAAACCGGATCCGAGAAATATTCAACGGAAAAATTATCATAGCTTCCTGCGTCCTGGCGCTCGTATTCGCGACAGCTTTCTTCGCCAATCCGAGCGGGTTGGGTTCGCTCGGAACCGGGATCGTAAACGCCTTTTCCGAAACGTCGATCCTCGTTCCGCCGTCGGTATGGCTGATTCTCGGATTGACGTTTTATGGATTCCAATCGATCCTGGCGATCGGATGCCGGATTGAAGGCAGCCGTTCGCGGTCAACCCTGAAAATTCTTTTGCCGACGGGGGCCCTGATTTTCGCGCTCATAGCGGTTTTATTTAACCAGGGCGTTCTGGCTTTCGTCTGGATCGCGCCGCTGCTAACGCTTTGCGCCGCGATCGCGGCCGATTCGATTTTGGATCGGTCGGCCCGTCCATATGAGTTCATCGAAAAAATATATTTTTTCGTCCCGGTCGCTTATCTGCTGATTATTTATCTGACCCTAAGCACGTTGAACCGCTACGCGAATCAAGGCGCGTCGCTCACGACGCCGGTTACGATCGGCGAACTGACGCTTCCGATCTCCCAGGCTCAGCAATTTTTCTTGCTGGCGCTGATTATCCTTGCCGCCGTTTATTTCCTGATCCCCATGGTCGCCGCCTATTTCGGCGCCGCGAACCTCGGGCGAGCCGGCGCGGCCGGGATCCTCCTCGCCGCGTTAATCATCGCCGCCGGGAATGCCTGGGATGCGGCCGGATTCCGTCATGGAGCCGACGCGCCGACAAGCGACAAAGCCGTCTTAATTCAGCCGCTCCTCGGCAATCAGACCTATTTTGAAGCGGCCGTTTTAAGCCCGGAACTTTCCGCGCTCAGCGCAAAAACGAAACGGGACGGAAACGAAGCGGCCGGAATGATCGTCCAGCAGGATGACGCCGCTCTTCGCTGGACGCTCCGCGATTATCCGAACGCGATTTTCTCGCCGTTTCCGATCCGGGAAACCGTTGTGCAGCTCGATTTCTATCTGACCGCCGATCAACCGGCGGAACTCGTCAGCGCGTATAGCGGCATGGAAATCGTTGCCTCCCGATCGATCCATTACGATCAACTAAACGATCTTCATTGGATGAAATGGCTCCTCTATCGAAATATTCCTACACAAGAAAAGCGACTGATCCTCTGGCAGAGAAATAACGCGCTTTATTCAAAATAACCGCGGAGAATACCCATGATAAAAATCAAACCCACGCAAATCACGATTGACGGTCCGGCGTCGTCCGGAAAATCTTCCGTCGGGAAACGCGTCGCCAGTCGGCTCGGGTACCTTTTTTTCGATACCGGACTCGTATACCGCGCGGCGACGGTCGCCGCTCTCGGTCATGACGAGACGCTGCCCCAACCGTCCGAGATTATTGAACGCGTCCGATCGATGGAATTCGAGCTGCGCAACAGCGATCATCAAAACGAAACGCGCATCTTTCTGAACGGCGAAGATTGCAGCGACGCGCTCCACCTGCCGTTGATCGACGCGAACGTTTCCGCCGTTTCCGCGCTTCCGGAAGTTCGTTCGCTCTTAACCGATCATCAACGAAAAATCGGTCAGTCCGGGAACGTCGTTCTGGTCGGACGGGATATCGGAACAGTCGTCCTCCCGGAAGCCGAGCTTAAAATATACCTGAACGCTTCCGCCGAAGTCAGGGCTGAACGCCGCCAAGCGGAAAACCTCTCGAACGGTATCCAAACCGATTACGAATCCGTATTGGAAAATATTCGAAAACGCGACGATCAGGATTCAAACCGCGCCGTCGCGCCGCTCATCCCTGCAGACGACGCGATTATCATCAATACCGATACGCTTGATATAGACGGCGTTGTCGCCGAAATCTTAAAACGGATCGATGAATCGATCTGACCCGCCGCTCAGGGAAGCGCGCATGAATCAGAAAACGCAGCTAAAAATCAACCGCATCCTGGATACGCTCGACGTCTTTAACCCGATAAGCGTCCGGCTGATCCTGATCGGGAAAAACGCGGCCGGCGCCGGCTCAAACGGCGAAAGCAGAATCCCGTTCATTCGCGGGAATAACAACTCCACGCTGGAAACGCTTGACGCGCGTTTTTTGGAAATCATGCGCGCCCAAACCGCGCTGACGATTCCCGATCTGTCCGGATCGGCGCTTTTTTCCGGATTGAACCTCCTCAATACGAAAGCCTTTTTTTATGCGTTAAATACCTTGAACGGGTACGTCGGATTTATCTGGATTATCTTCCGGATGGATCAAGACGACAGACTGGTAAAACTGACCGAATCGCTCTGCGAATGGATTCTGGACGAGCTGAACGCCACGATTCAATCCAACCTGACGACACAGACGCTCGCCAACACGTATGTTGAATTTCTCGACAACCTGAACGCGCCGGCGATGATTTATATCCCTGCGACCGCGATGACGGCCGCAAACGTATCGTTCGAAAGCATTCCGCAAAAAAAGAGCTTTTTCAACGCCTTTCGCGCGCAAATTCGCGGCTCGCGCAACTTCCGCGAAATCGCCGCCGAATTTCAATTTCAACTCATCGATATCGCCTTTCCCCAAGGGAAAAACGGCTACCTTTTCATATTTAAAACCGAAGCGCCGCGCGATCGTTTTACCCGCTTCGATACGAACGCGCTGGAATACTTTCAGCTCCTCGCGCAAAAAACCGCCGCGAATCTTTCGCTGCTTGAGCAGGCGGAAACGCTGGCAGCGACATTAAAAGACCCGTACCAGAAGGCCCGCCGCGATCTGGATCGGTTAATTTTCCTGTTTAAACAGAACGAACGCCATTACCGCAATTTTCCGCAGCCAAACGAAGGCGCGATTCAAAAAACGAACATCGCCGACATATTGCGCGAAGTCGTAAGCGACCTGCGAACCGTCGCGGCGAAAAAGAATATTTCGCTGCGGTTGGAAATCGAAGAAATCGAAGGCGTTATCGTCCAGAACGGCGATATCCTCGGAGATCCTTGGCTCCTGACGCTATCGGCGTACAACATCCTCGATAACGCGATCCGTTATTCAAAAACAGGAAGCGATCCGATTCGAATCGCGCTCTCGTTCACAAAAAACGACTGGATCCTTGAAATCAGCGACAGCGGTCCGGGTATATCTCCGGTCGATCTTGATTCTATCCTCGACAACGATCCGCCGGATAAATCCGCCGCCGAACGAATCAACGGTCTCGATTTCGTCAAGTACGCGCTGCGTATTCACCGCGGAAAAATCGATATCAAAAGCCGTCTCGGAGAAGGAACGAGCGTTAAATTAATCGTTCCGATCGATTAAGCGAAAAACGGAGAGAACTTATGAATATTGTCATAGTCGGCGGCGGGCAAGTCGGAGCGAAACTTTGCGAAGTTTTGACGAAAGAAGAGCATAGCGTCGTCGTCGTCGACATCAAACAGGAGCGTCTGGATCAGCTCGCGGACTTGTACGACGTGCTCTGCGTCCCCGGAAACGGCGCCGTTTTCAACGTCCTGAAAGAAGCCGACGTCCCGCGCTGTAATTTATTTATCGCAGTATCGGCGCATGACGAAGTCAATATCTTAGCCGCCATGACCGCCAAGCGAATCGGCGCCGATTATTGTATCGCGCGAGTACGCAACCCGGAATACATGGAACAAGTTTATTTCATGCGCGACGAATTAGGAATCGATTTAATCATTAATCCGGAAATGGAAACCGCGCGCGAAATTTATAATATCGTTCGGTTCCCGTCCGCGTTCACTGTCGACCGAACCAAAACAGATCATATCTGGATCGTTTCGATCCGAATCCAAAAAGACTCGGAGATTTCGAATTTAGCGATTCATGAAATCAATTGGAACGGAAAGAAATGCCTAATCGCCGCCATCGAACGGAACCGAGAAATCTTTATTCCGAACGGCAATACGATTTTGCAGGACGGCGACCTTCTTTACGCGCTCGGAACGGTCGATAACCTCAACAACCTGAGCATGATCCTGGGCGCGAATAAACCCCAAGTCCGATCCGTCCTGATTATCGGCTGCAGCCGTATTACCAACTATTTAGTCCCAATGCTCCTCAAGGTTTCGGAGCGAATCAAGGTCATCGACTTACAGAAAGCCGCGCTGGATCAGCTCAACGAAAAATTCCCGAAAGTCATTACCGTCCTCGGAGACGGATCCAACTTGAACTTCCTGAGCGAAGAACGGATTCAGGACTACGATTCGGTCGTCACGTTGACGAACATCGACGAAGAAAACATGATCATTTCGATTTTCGCCAAGCAAAGCGGCGTACAAAAAACGATTACCAAAGTCAATCGGCTCAACCTGTTAGGACTGCTGCGGGAAATGGACGACGAAACGACGGTAACGCCGCATGAAATTATCGCCGAACAAATCCTCCGAACAGCGCGCGTCCTTTCGCAAAAAGGATCTACCGATATTACCGGCCTGATCCGGCTCGCCGGCTCGCGAATCGAGATGTGCGAATTCGTTATCCAAGCCGGAGACAAAGTCATTTATAAACCGCTGATGGAAATGAAACTCAAAGAAAACGTTCTCGTCGCTTTGATAACGCGCGGGAAAGAAACGATTATCCCCTCCGGGACGACCGAAATTCTACCGGGCGATTCCGCAATCATTATTACGACCGAACGCTCGATTCATTCCGTCAACCATATACTTGCAGAGGATTAATAATCGTATGAATTACGGCATGATTCGATTCATGATCGGGCGCTTTTTAACGGCCGCGGGACTGATGATGATCTTCCCGATCTTCGTCTCGCTTTATTATCGCGAAGCTCCGACAACGCTGATTTCGTTCATTATACCGATGGTAAGCATGATCAGTCTCGGACTGCTCATGTCGACGATACGCGTGAAACAAACAGCCTATTTTGCGCATGAAGGGCTTGTAATCGTCGGTTTGGCGTGGGTCCTGGTATCGCTGTTCGGCGCGCTGCCTTACGTGCTGCTCCCAAGCGATTTTTCCTTTGCCGACGCGTTTTTCGAATCCTGTTCGTCGTTTTCAACGACCGGCGCGACCGTGTTCACCGACATTTCTGGCTTCCCGCGTTCGCTCCTCTTCTGGCGCAGCCTTTCGCTTTTTTTAGGCGGACTGGGAATTCTCGCCGTCGTTATCCTCGCCATCCCGACCTCGGGATCTTCCGGCGTGTTTATCATGCGCGCCGAGCTGCCGGGGAAAAAACTTTCCGGGCGAAACCGAACCTCGATTAAGATCTATTATGGGATTTACCTGGCTCTGACGCTAAGTTGTTTTATCGCGCTTGCGATAAGCGGCGTTCCGTCTTTTGACGCGCTGCTGATCGCGTTAAATATCGCCGGAACAGGCGGATTCGATACCGGTCATAAAGGACCCGCGATTTACGCAAATCCTTCCTCCACCGTTGTGATGGCGATTTTCATGTTCATCTTCGGATTGAATTTCGGACTTTTTTACCTTTTACTTTCGAGGAAGTTCGAAAAAATTTTCCGGGATGAAGAATTTCGCTGGTATCTTGGAATGATCTTCGTCCCGGTTATCCTGATTTCGCTGACGCTGCGGCCGTATTACCAGAATTTCGCTCAGCTTCTTCGCGAAGTCTTCTTTACCGTTACCTCGACGATCTCGACAACATCCTACGAAATTACCGATCCGTCAAAATGGACGACGCTTCCGCAGATTATCCTGCTGATTTTGGCGTTTTCCGGATCGATGTCGGGATCTACGACCGGCGCGCTGAAAATTTATCGTGTCGCCGTCTACGTAAAAACCTTTTTCCGGGAACTGCTCCTCGCCGTATTCCCGAACCGGAATATCCCGATCCGATTTGACGGTCAGATCGTCCCGGATAAAAAATTAGCCGCGATTCATCGTTACTTGATTTCCTACGCCTTGATCTTTTTCGGCATGATCCTCCTCGTCAGCTTCAGCGCGCCGAATTTTTCAAGCGCGTTCAGCGCCGTCGTCGCCACGCTGAACAACACGGGGCACGGATTGGATATCTTCGGCACCGCCGCAGATTACAGCGTCTTCAGTTCTTTTGCCAAAGTCGTTTTCGCGTTCGGAATGTTAGCCGGCCGGCTCGAAATTTACCCGATCCTGATTCTCTTTTCGCCCGCTACGTATAAAAAAGGATAGCCGAAGAAACAGCTGATCCATGGCCGAAGGTTTATAACGTAATTTCGTCAGGATCGATCTCATCGCCCGAAAGATTCAGCGACGCGGCGAACGATTCAACCTGATCAACGCAGCGGCCGATATAGTCGGCCGGTTCCATCACCGAGCGAATCTCGTCGCCCGAAAGATTGAACGCCGGATCGTCCGCCAGCGAACACAGCAGGTCGACCGTCTCGCCGTTTTTCAGCGCGTCGGCCGCCGCCAACGAATGGCGCCGGATAATCTCATGCGATTCCTGACGGTTTCCGCCTTTCTTAACCGACGCCATCAGCAGATTTTCCGTCGCGATAAACGGCAGGTATTCTTTAACCGCCCGCTCGATAACCTTCGGATAAACCTTCAAACCGTTCGTCACGTTCCGCATCAGACGCAAAATCGCGTCGGTCGCTAAAAAAGCTTCCGGAAGACTGATCCGACGGATCGCCGAATCGTCGAGTGTCCGTTCAAACCATTGAACAGACGCCGTCGCCGGACCGTTCAGCGCGTTCGTCATTACATATCGCGCCAGCGAACAGATCCGCTCCGAACGCATCGGATTGCGCTTATACGCCATCGCGGAGGAGCCTACCTGACTCGTCTCCGCCGGTTCCTCAATCTGACGCAAATGCTGCAGCAGGCGCAAATCGTTCGCGAAGCGGTAACAACTCGAAGCGATCGAACTCAGACAATTCAAAATATTTGAATCCAGCTTGCGCGGATAAGTCTGGCCGCTGATCGAAAAAAGGCGTTCGAACCCGAACGTTTCTGCGATCTGCCGGTTCATCCGGTCAATCCGCTCGGTATCCCCGTTAAATAATTCGACGAAACTGGCTTCCGTCCCCGTCGTCCCGCGGCAGCCCAGAAAGCGGATCCGCGCTAACGTATCGTCGATCTCGTCCAAATCCATCGCCAAATCCTGAGCCCATAGACAAGCGCGCTTCCCGACAGTTACCAGCTGCGCCGGTTGGAAATGGGTATATCCGAGCGTCGGAAGATCCTTGTATCGCAGCGCGAAATCGCGCAAGTTCCGCAGCGCCGGAAGCATTTCGGCGCGAATCAGGCGCAGCGCGTCGCGATAGAGAATCAGATCGGCGTTATCAGTCACGTAACAGCTCGTCGCGCCGAGATGGATAATTCCGGCGGCGTTCGGACAGACAAGTCCGTACGCGTAAATATGCGCCATGACATCATGACGGATTTCCTTTTCTTTGGCGTTAACGGCCGCGTAATCGATATCTTCGACATGCGCCGCTAATTCGTCGACCTGCGCCTGCGTAATCTTCAAACCCTGATCGTGCTGCGCCTGCGCTAACGCGGTCCAAAGTTTTCGCCAAGTTTCGTGCCGTTTCCGTTGTGAAAACAGCGCCAACATCCGCTTCGACGCGTACCGTCCGGAGAAGGGACTTTCGTAACGATCGTCCATTCTACGGTCTCACACAATAAGCGTCGCGTTCCGGCCCGACCGAAATATAACTCATCCGGCAGCCGATCTCTTTCTCAACAAATTCGATATAATCGCGCGCCTCTTTCGGAAGCTCTTCATATCTCCGCACGCCGGAAATATCCGTTTTCCATCCCGGCATCGTCATAAACACCGGCTTTGCGTCGGCCAAAACCGCGTGGTACGGGAAATCGCGGACGATTTCGCCGTTCAGTTCGTACGCATGGCAAATCGGGATCTCATCCATATACGATAAAACGTCCATCTTCGTCAAAGCGATTTCCGTCGCGCCCTGAACCTTGACGCCGTAGCGCGTCGCGACCAGATCGATCGGGCCGACCCGCCGCGGACGCCCCGTCGCCGCGCCGTATTCGCCGCCCGCCTCGCGCAGCCTCTCCGCTTCCGGACCGAAATACTCCGCCGTAAACGGACCTTCGCCGACGCAGGACGAATAAGCTTTTACAACGCCGACAACGCGTTCAACCGCAATATCCGGCGCGCCGGAACCGACCGGCGCGTACGCCGCCAACGGGTTGGACGAAGAACAATAAGGGTAAATCCCATAATCAATATCTCTGAGCGCCCCAAGCTGGGCTTCGAACAAGATGCTCTTTCCGGACGCCTTGCCGTTCCGCAGTACGTCGCCCGAATCGCGGATAAACGGTTTAATCTTCGCGCCGAATTCCTCGATCCAGCTCCACATCGCTTCAAACGTGAACGGTTCGGAGCCGTAAACCTTTTCGATCGTAAGATTTTTCCAGTTCAATACCGATTTGAGATGGGCTTTTAATTTTTCCGGATAAAGGATCTCGCCGGCATGGATCGCTTTCTTCATATACTTATCGCCGTAAACGGGAGCGATTCCGCGTTTCGTCGACCCGTACGCCTTATCGGCTAAACGGCTTTCTTCCAGTCCGTCCAGCGCGACATGATACGGAAAAACCAGTACGGCGCGGTCGCTGATAACGAAGTTTTCCGGCGTAATCGAAACGCCCGCGTCCGTCAGCCGCCGTATCTCGCCGCTGAGATGCTCCGGATTAACGACCGTCCCGTTTCCCAACACGTTGATAACGCCCTTCCGAAAAATTCCCGAAGGAAGCAAATTCAGCGCAAATTTACCAAATTCGTTGATAACCGTATGCCCGGCGTTATTCCCGCCCTGATACCGAACGACGATATCGTAATCTTGAGCGAGGAGATCGACCATCCGGCCCTTTCCCTCGTCCCCCCAATTAATCCCGACAATCGCGCATGTTTTCATGATCGTTCCTCCCGGCGTTTCCAGTGTCTTCCAAATTTGATTCCCGCTCAATAATTATAGTTTGAAACGCGCCGATCCGATCCCGGAAGCGGAAAAATCGGACGCCGTCCCGTTCGGTCATTCCCCAAGCGAACCGGAAACAAGCTGACGCCAATAAATGGTACAATAAAAACGACATTTGATAGAAACTTATTTCGGAAAGGCATTCCCTCTCATGAAGATTAATAACGAAAAAACCGATATCCTCAGCGTCCTTTTCACTGAGGAACAGATCGCGGCCCGCGTTCAGGAACTCGCCGATCAGCTTTCGGCCGATTACGCCGGGAAAGATCCGCTTTTCGTTTGCGTTCTGAAAGGCGCCTCGTTCTTCTACGCGGATATCTGCCGAAAAATGTCCACGCGGATCTTCATGGATTTCATTGCCGTTTCCAGCTATGCGAATAATTCGAAATCAACCGGCGTCGTCCGGATTATCAAAGACCTCGATAAGAATATCACCGGCCGTCATGTCATCATCGTCGAAGATATTATCGACTCCGGTCTGACGCTCCAATACCTGACCGATTTATTCAACTCGCGCAAGCCCGCCTCCGTTAAAACGCTGACGCTCCTCGATAAAATCACGGAACATAAACTCGTCATCGCCCCGAATTACTGCGGATTCGAGATTCCGGATCATTTCGTCGTCGGCTACGGGCTCGATTATTCCGATTACTATCGAAATTTACCGTATATCGGCGTTTTAAATCCGACGGTTTATCAGTAAACCGATCCGCCCCGCCCCGCTTTCGCGTGTCCGGCGGTCCGCAGACAGCGAAGAGACATTTTCCCCGCCTATCGCCTCGTTCCGAACCGAACAAGAGGCGCATTGAGCCAAAAATTATACGCAACGTAATTAAGATTTATCCGTAATTAAAAATGAAAGGAGAATCAATTTATGGAAAACTATACCCCCGAAAAGAAACCCGCCGCTAACGCCGGGAAACAACGTCCGGAGAAGAAATCGATGACAAAATTTTCGAAATCAGCCGGGCTGACGATCCTGATCCTGGCGGCGATTTTCTTCGTCTTAGTCATATTCCGCCCGGTCTATATTATGAAAGGCCTCGAACAGCAGGAAATGGGCGTTAAAATTCGCGCCGGAGAAATTAAGGAAATCGTCGGTCCTGGCGGGGTCTACAGCGACGTCGGCCTTTTCGTCCGCATGGAAACCTATAATATCGAAGGCGTATTTTTCCAGGTTTCCGACGACGAAGTCTTCACGAAAGACATGCAGCCCGTTTTCGTCGAAATCCGCGGACAGGTATTCCGCCCGTCGCTGACTTCGGTAAAAGAAAAGAAAGCGGACGGATCGATTGTTTTATTCTCGATGGACGAGATCAAGGATAATTTCGTCAATTACCGGCGCATTTATACCTCCGACGAGACGCTGACGATGCAGATGGACGGATTCTCCAAGCAGGCGATGAAAGTTTGCGTCGGCCAAAACGATTTGCGCGGAAACGCCGTTGCCGAAGGGCGCGACTTTTTGCGCAACTGCATCGAGGAAGAACTCGAAAAATTAGCGCGCGATATCGGCCTTTATATCAACAATATCGTCGTTACGGACGTGAAAGCGTCAGAACAGGCGATGATCGTTATTAACGAGACGAACCAGTACCTTTTGGACGCCGACAAGGCCAAAGCGCAGGCGCAGAAACTCGAAGCCGAAGGGAAAGCCAACGCCGTTCAGCGCGAAGCCGAAATCCGCGTTCAACAAGCCGCCGCGCAGGAAACCGCCCGCCAGCAGGTCATCCTCGCCGGGTTGGAAGAGGAAAAACTGATCGCGAACCGCGCCGTTATTGAAGCCGAAAAACAGAACGCCATCCTCGAGCAGGAACTCAATCGGGAAAAAGCGTTGGCCGCGATCGAGCTGGCGAAAGCCGAACTCGCGAATACGCTCCAACTGGCTGAAATTTACCAGAATAACCCGGCTTACTTCAATTACCTCGTCGCGCAGCTGAACGCCGGCGCGATCAAGGAAACGGATAAGGTTCTGATCCTGCCGGAAGGGACGATCCCGAATCTTGTTCTCGGAAAAGACGTTCTGCCGGTTACGAACGTCGAGCCCATCGTCGACGCCGGAGAGTAATAGGCGTCTTTCCAAACCGGTCGGATAACTTTTTGAAAGAGAGCGTCTCAAAACAAATTCTATTGTAAAGAAACTCACTCGCTTATTTAGCAGCACATTGAATTATTATATGCTGAGTAGGGGCTTTCCGGCCGAAAAACCACTACTCCGC
>JASBYO010000027.1 GCA_029983925.1 Flexilinea sp. | reverse complement strand
CGCCCCTGTTTTCTTCGGGTCATCCTCAAAAGCCGCCGCATCGCTCGCGCTGAATCAGAAAGAAATACTTTGACAATATTCTCATGAGAATTTTGGGATCCCGACTTTTCGGACAGCCTCTTTCCTCTTCCTATAAATAGCCCATTTCGGCGCAAAAAGCGAGAACAAGATTCGATTTACGCGGCCTTACGGAATAAATCAAAAAAAGATCTCAGGTTTTATCAGTAAAATTCATAATAAAACTTATCCGAGACAATGAAAATAAAGCTGTAAAGGAATCAAACGATCAGAAAAAAGCCCCGTTCAGAACGAACCTAACAGTTAAAATTGATCTTTTCGCAATTAGACTTGACAAACAAATGGCTCGTTGATAAACTGTTCCAGATTAGCCAAGGCTAATTAAATTAGCCGGCTAAAAAAACGAACTTGTAGGACGAATAAATGCGATCAATTGCGATATACGGTAAGGGCGGGATCGGGAAATCGACTTGCAGCGCGAACCTATCCGCGTCATGGCGGAAAATGGGACTGCGCGTTCTGCAAATCGGCTGCGATCCGAAAGCCGATTCCTGCGCATCCTTAATGCGCGGCAAAAAAATGGAAACGGTTCTGAACGTCATGCAGCAGACGGATCGAAAGATTCGGCTTGAAGACCTCGTTTATCAAAGTCCGTCCGGCGTTTTTTGCGTAGAAGCGGGCGGGCCGACGCCGGGGATCGGCTGCGCCGGACGCGGAATTATCAGCGCATTCGAAAAATTAGACGAACTCAATTACCAGGAAGCATTAAAACCCGACATCGTTTTATACGACGTTTTAGGCGACGTGGTTTGCGGCGGATTCGCAATGCCGATCCGCTGCGGTTACGCCAAAGACGTATATATCGTCACGTCCGGCGAAAAAATGGCGCTGTACGCCGCCGCGAATATCGGAACGGCAGTCGATCAGTTCAAAAAACGCGCCTACGCCCGTCTCGGCGGAATTATCCTGAACCGGCGCAACGTCGCCGGCGAAGCCGAGCGCGTCAAAGAATTGGCGGACGAACTCGGCGTCCCGGTCAGCGCGGATATCGAACGTTCGCCGTTCGTCCAGGAAGCGGAAACGCTGAACATGACGGTCGCGGAAGCCTTCCCGGAATCATCGATCGCGAAAAGCTGCATGGCGCTGGCGGAAAGAATCTTAGCGGAGGCGCGCGATGAGTCATGAACTGGACGTCACCGTCATGCCCGCCTGTCTGACGTATATGACGCCGGCGCGCGGCGGTTGGAGCGTCGTACGGCGCGCGCTCCTGCTGCCGGAATCATACCTGTTCTTTATCGGGATGCCGGCGTGCATGCGCCATATTATCCTGTCCTCGCTCGAATTAGGCGTCCAGGACCGGCTCAGTTTCATCGCATTGAACGACGCCAATTTAGCGACCGGAGGTTACGAAGATACCGTCGTCGAAGAAATCGCGAACGCAATTCCGCGTTTGGGGACGAAACCGCGCGTCGTGCGCATGTTTTTTACCTGCATGGACGACTTACTCGGAACCGACCATGCATCGATCATCGATCGGCTGCATGAACAATTTCCCGAGCTGATTTTTACGGTCAGCCACATGAACCCGATTCGGGCCGATTCCCCGGTACCGCCGCCGATCGCGATTCTCTGCGACCTGTTCGGACTGCTCGAAAAACCGGCGGATATGGCCGAGCCGGGATCCGAGAAACGGGTAAATTTTATCGCCAACAATATCGCCGTCCCGCGCGAAGACCTGATTTGCCGCTGGTTGGCGGATCACGGCTACGCGGTTCAGCATATCGCCGAATTCAAGACGTTCGACGAATTTCAACGGATGGCGCGCGCGTCGCTGAATATTGTCGTTCAGCCCTTAGGGCTGCGCGCCGCGGGCGAAATGGAAAAGCGGCTGGGGATTCCTTTCCGATACTGCCCTTACTCTTACGCGGAAACGGAAATCGAAGCCAATTTCAAGAAAATCGCCGAGGCGCTCGCGATCGATCCGCCCGATTTCGGCGAAATCCGCGCGCGGATCGCGTCGGAGGCGAAAGAAACCGCCGTAAAATTAGCCGGCTTTCCGGTCGTTATCGATTACGCCGCGACGTATCGTCCTTTTTCGATGGCGCTTTTCCTTCAACGCTCCGGAATCGCGATCCGGGAAATTTACGCTTCCGAATGGCTGACCTCGGAAGATACCGCTCGGGAAGCGCTGCTAGCGGCGGACCCGACAATCAAAATCATCGATCCGTCCGCTCCGGCGCGGATCGGCGACCGTAAGGCCGTCCCGAACGTCGTCGCGATCGGCTTTGAAGCCGCGTATCTGACCGGCGCGCGATTCGTTCTGCCTTACTGCGCCGATGAATTCGCTTACGGATACGACGCTCAGCTGCGGCTGCTCAGGGATTTACGGGACGCCGTCGACGCGCCGATCGATCTTGAACGCGCTGTTAAGGAAAGCGGGTATACGGTATGAGAAAATCCTGGAGCCGCTCGCTGCCGCCGATATCGCCGGATTATTCCGGCGCCTGTTCCTGCCTGTACGAACTGAATCCGCTGATCGTAATTCATGACGCCGCCGGCTGTACCGGGAATTATACCGGGTACGACGAACCGCGCTGGTATCATCGTCCCGCGCCCGTTTTCTGTTCCAATTTGCGCGAATTGGACGCCGTTTTAGGACGCGACGATCGGCTGATCGGCGGGATTGAAGACTGCTTAGATACGATCCGGCCGGAAGTAATCCTGATTTGCGGAAGTCCGGTCCCGGCGGTCATCGGGACCGATTTTGAAGGCATCGCTGCGGAAGTTGAATCAAAAACCGGGATCCCGACGATCGGGCTGCCGACGAACGGGACCCATCTTTATAATTGGGGCTACGCGCGCTGTCTGGAAGCGCTGGTCCGCCGCGCGCTGCGGCCGGATTTCCCGAACAGCGCTGAAACGCGGCATGAGGAAGCGAACGGGCAAACGGTCAGCCTGTTCGGGCTGTCGGCGATCGACGGAATGGATCGCGACTATACCGATTGGATCAAACGGGGTCTCGCTGAAGCGGGAACGACCGATATTTGTTCAGTGACAATGGACTGCGCCATGAGCGAACTGCATCAAATCGCTCGCAGCGATTATATCTGGGTCTTTTCCGAAGCGGGCGAAGGCGCCGCGGCGCTCGTTAAACGCCGTCAGCCAAATTTAAAGATTTTCCACGGTCTGCCGCTGACAGATAAACAACGCGGCGAAATGATCCGCGCGCTGATCAGCGGCGGCGAATCCGCGCCGAAACCGGACGCAGTTCCGGCGAAAAAGAAAAAAGCGCTGATCGTCGCGGAAACGTATTTAGCCGGAAGTATCGCCGCCCTCCTGCGCGATCGCGGCGGCTGGGATACGGAAACGGTCGTCTTGCAGGAAGATCTCGGTTTCAGTTCGAGCGGACGCGTCCCGCATATCGACTCCGAGGACGCGCTGCGCGAGCGGATCAGCCAATCGGACGCAGCGCTGATCGTCGCCGATCCGCTCCTCAAAGCGTTTGCCCCCGCGCATGCGCGCTTTTTCGACTGGCCGCAGTTTTCGCTCTCTTCACATTTATACGGCGCGGATCAACGATCAGTCCGCATCATCGCACGGCAATTCCTCGATATGATGGAACGGATCGACTGATCCGCTCAGATTGTTCGAGTTTATATTCAAAACGCCTATCGGATCAGAATTGCGTTTCGATAAGGAAATAAAGAAAGGTTTAGTTTGCAACATGAAAAGATTTTTTTCACTGATGATCGTAGCGGTCCTGGCGCTGTCGCTGCTGCTGACCGCCTGCGGCAATGAACAGGTTACGCCGGAAGCAAAGCCGGAAGCGGGAACCGTCGTTGAAGCGGGAACGGAAAAAGACGGAGCCGCGATGGAAGCCGCCGAACCGAAGGCGGAAGGCGAAGCGGCGGCCGATAGCGAACCCGTCGCCGAAGCGGATACGGAAAAAGACGGAGCTGTCGAACCGGCTGAAAAAACTGCCGCTGACGCGGGCGAAGAGACGCGAACGATTATCGATCACGCCGGCAACGAAGTCGTTATCCCGGCGAAACTGGAACGGATCGCGATCGGGTCGCTGACGCCGCTGGTTTCGGTTTACGCTATGTTTACCGGCTCGGCGGACGGGCTGGTCGGTATTCATGAAGATTCGCGCCACAGTATCGAACACTCGGTCATGAACAATATTGTTCCGGGGCTGGCCGAACTTCCGTCTTCCTTCTCAACTTCGGGTACCGACGATATCAACATCGAAGAACTCCTGAAGCTCGAGCCGCAGGTTTACTTCTACAACGAAATCGTCAAGGAAAACTACGAAATCCTGAAGAGCGCCGGCATCCCCGCCGTCGCGTTCAGCACGACGCTTTTCGAAGATTACAGCACGATTGACACCTTCAACGCCTGGGTCGATCTTCTCGCCGAGGTCCTGGACAAAAAAGATCAGGCGCCCGGAATCAAAGCGTTCGCCGAGGAAAAACTTGAGCTGGTCCAAAGCCGGGTCGGAGAGCTTAAGGATGAGGATAAACCGCGCGCGCTGATCCTCGCTAACTATAACGAAAACGTTATCGTCGCCGGCGGAACGAGCTTCGCCAACTATTGGATCACGACGGCCGGCGGCGTCAACCTCGGCTACGACGTCGGCGCTTTCGTCGCCCCGGTCAATATGGAACAGATTTACGAATGGAACCCGGAAGTCCTGTATATCAACAGTTTCAGCCCGTATACCGTCGATCAGCTTGTCAATAACAAAGCCAAAGAAGGCGACGACTGGTCGGGAATCGCCGCGGTTCAAAACGGACGCGTCTACAAAATCCCGAAGGGAACGTATTACTGGTTCCCGCCGTCAAGCGACGCGCCGCTGAACTTGCTGTTCATGGCGAAAACCATGCATCCGGATCTTTTCGAAGATATCGATCTCGAAAAGGAAATCCGCGGCTACTATCAGGATCTCTTCGATTATGAATTATCCGACGAAGAGCTTGAAGGCATACTGAACCCGACGGAAGGTTTCTAAAATGTCCGTCATGCCGGAAGAAATCAAAAAAAGCGGAATCAGGCGCTTCGGAAGATCGGTCTTCCTGATCCTGCTGCCGCTGCTTCTGGCGATCGTTTGTTGGGGCTTTGGGCGGCTGCACGTAAGTGTAGCCGCTATTTTTCGTTTTCTCAACGACGGGATCCGCGCCGGTCAGTGGGACCAACGATTGTTCAGCGTATTGATCAACCTGCGCTTGCCGCGGATCATTTTGGCGTTAGCCTGCGGCGCGGCGCTCTCGGTATCGGGCGCGACGTTCCAAAGCGTCTTCGCGAACCCTTTGGCCTCGCCGGATACGCTCGCCGTCGCCGCCGGAGCCGGTTTCGGCGCGGCGTTGGCGCTGTATAACCGTCAGAATATGATCGGCGTTCAGCTTTCAGCGATGGGGTTCGGATTTATCGCCGTCTGCCTGACCTACGTCGTCAGCAGGATTAAAGGCCGCGTAACGACGATCATGATCGTTCTGTCCGGAATGGTCGTCGCGGCGCTTTTCCAAGCCGGCATCTCGCTGATCATGACGCTGGCGGAATCGGAAGCCATGCTCCCGGCGATCACGTTCTGGCTGATGGGGAGCCTGGCGTCGGCGCGCTTCAATACGCTGTTGTACGGAATGCCGCTGATTATTATCGGTATGACGCTGATCTTCGCGATGCGCTGGCGCTTAAACGTCATGGCGCTGAGCGACGATGAGGCGCGAACGTTGGGCGTCAACGTTCAGCGTATGCGGCTCGTGTTTTCGCTGGCGGCGACGATGATGATCGCGGCCGCCGTGTCCATGGCCGGGCAGATCGGCTGGGTCGGGCTGCTGATTCCGCATATTTGCCGTATGTGTTTCGGGAGCGATCATCGCGACGTCATTCCCGCCAGTATCAGTTTCGGCGGCAGCTTCCTGCTCCTGATCGACAGTTTCGCGCGAACCGCCAGCGCGGCCGAAATCCCGCTTTCAATCATTACCGCGATCTTAGGCGCTCCGCTGTTTATCTTCCTGCTTCATTCGTCGAAAGGAGACGGGCTATGAGCGAAACCGCGTTGGAAGTTCGGAACGCCGCTTTCCGCTGGCCGAAAGTTCGCGAAGATCAGTTCAGCGGCGTCAGTTTCCGCTTGCGTACGGGAGAAATCTGCGCCGTTCTCGGACCGAACGGAACGGGAAAAACGACCTTTTTACGCTGTCTGATGGGCTTGCTTCCCTGGCGCGAAGGCGAAACCCTGTTGTTCGGAGAGCCGCTTAAGAAAAAGAGCGATCGGGAAATCTGGCGCCGGATCGCCTACGTTCCGCAGGCGCGCAGTCAACAGATCGCTTATACGGTTGAACAGATGATCCTTCTCGGCCGCTCGGCGCATTTAGGACCCTTCGCCCAACCGCGCGGCGCCGATATCCGCCTGGCGCGCGAAACGATGGCCCTGCTGGGAATCGGCCACCTGAAAGATCGGCTCTGTACGCGAATTTCCGGCGGCGAGCTGCAGATGGTCCTGATCGCGCGCGCGCTTTGCGCTCAGCCGGCGATTATGATACTCGATGAACCTGAATCAAATTTAGATTATAAAAATCAGCAAACGATCCTGAAAACGCTGAACCGGCTCGCGAAGGAATCGGCGATCAGCATCATTTTCAACACCCACTATCCGGAACACGCGCTGCGCCTGGCGGATCAGACGATCCTGATCCATGACCGCCGCGCGACCGTCGGAAAAAGCGCCGATCTGCTAAACGACGCAAATCTGTCGCGGCTGTTCGCGATCCCGATCGCCGTCCGCGAATTGGAAGTCGAGAAAAAAAAGCGCTCGGTCGTAATCCCTTTGGGCGACGATTGAGAAAACCGATACCCCGGTCGGTTTCAAAAGCAACGAAAATTTTTCGGCGCGTTCAGCCGCATAAAAGTTCGGATCATAACAGGAAAGAACCGTTCGGACGTCTCGTTAACGGATTCGTCCGAACGGTTCTTTTTTACGCGGCAGGATTCCGCGCAAATCGGTTTCGTCTTACCCCGCGATCAGCGCGTCAACCATCTCCGTCAGTTTATCTTTCGTGATCGTGCCCGAATGGCGCGCCTGGACTTCGCCGTTCTTGATAAAGAGCAGCGTCGGAATCGTCGTAACCCGATACGCCATCGCGCGTTCGGATTCCTCGTCGGTATTGACCTTGGCGACGAGGACTTTGCCTTCGTATTCTTTCGCGATTTCGTCCATCAGCGGCAAAACCATGCGGCAGGGTCCGCACCACGGCGCCCAGAAATCGACGACGACCGGAAGCGGGGATTTTAAGACCGCCTGTTCATAATTGGCGTCGGTAACATGAATCGGTTCGTTCATTGGAATTTATTCCTTTCTCTTTCTTCTTACGGTATTATAGCAACGAAATTTTTCGCAGCCGATTTTTAACTGGTTTTATTGTATCTGATTAATCGTCCGATTTCAGGATATTAATAAAACTCTAACGAATTGAGAACAATTTATTTGCGTTCGCAGTTGTTTGCCGCTGAATCTCCGCGACTGGAACGCCGCGCAGCTCGGCAAGGAACGCGCCGATCCGCGCGATATGCGCCGGTTCGTTCCGTTTCCCGCGGAAGGGAACCGGCGTTAAATACGGCGCGTCCGTCTCGAGCAGAATCCGCTCCAACGGAACGTATTTCGCCATATCCCTGCGGTCGTTCTTGTTCTTAAACGTCACGGCGCCGCCGATCCCGACGTAAAATCCGGCGTCGACGACAAGCCGCGCCTGATCCGCGTTTCCGTCAAAAGCATGGAAAACGCCGCGATTACGGCCGTTACGTCCGACCCACTCGCGCATAATCGGAAACAACGTCTCGAACGCGTCGCGGCAATGCAGAATAACCGGCAGGTCCGACCGTTCCGCCAGATCAAGCTGGATCCGCAGGTTTTCTTCCTGACGGTCCTTCGGACATTCGTCCCAATAGAAATCCAACCCGATCTCCCCGATCGCGGCGCAGTTCTCATCGCGCGCCATCCGTTCCAAATCGGTAAGAAGCGAAGCGTCGATCGCGAGATTCGTATTCGGATGAATACCGGCGGCGAAAGAAATGACCGCGCGCTGCGCAGCCATCTCTTTCGCTTCAATCGTCGTTTCCAGATCGATCCCGGGGATCAGGATACGCCGGACCCGAGCTTCAAGCGACCGTTCGATAACCGCGTCGCGGTCGCCGTCGAACGCGTCCAGATTCAGGTGGCAATGCGTATCGATCCAATAAGATCCGTCATGAAAATCGTTCATGACGGCCGTCCTTACTCGATTCCGGCCGTCCTCAGACCGTCCGCCAAAATCGCGTCGACGACGTTCGGATTCGTCGTTTCGGTATAGACGCGGATAATCGGTTCCGTCCCCGAAAAACGAATCAGCATCCAGCCGCCGTCTTCCATCTCGAATTTAAAACCGTCGGCAGTGTTGACGTTAACAACCTTAATCCCGCCGAGCGTCTGCGGATAATTGGCTTTGATGATCGCGATTTTATCGGCGCTGTTCCCTTGGAACATGGTATCGACACGCTTGTAATAATGCGCCCCGACGATTTCGAAAAGCCAGGCTAAAAGTTCGGACGGCTTTTTCCCGGTTTTGACCATGAAGTCGAGAAAATACAGATTCGCGAGAATTCCGTCGCGTTCGGGAACGTTCCCGCGGAACGCGTATCCGCCCGATTCCTCGCCGCCGATAATCGCGTTCGTTTCGGTAAATTTCGGCGCGACGTACTTAAACCCGACGCCGGTTTCGAAAAGCGGACAGTTGTACTTCGCCGCCAATTTATTCAGCATCGTCGTCGTCGAAAGCGTCTTGACGATCGCGCCCGTTTCTTTCCGAACTTCAAGGATATACAGCGTCAGCAGCGCCATGACCTGGAGCTGGTTCAGGAATTCGCCCGTTTCGGTTCCCATTCCGCAGCGGTCGGCGTCTCCGTCCATAATCAGACAAACGTCCGCGCCCTCGCGGACCGTCCGCTCCAACCCGACGTTCACGTTCGGCGGAATCGGTTCCGGCCGTTTCATTTCAGGATAAATCGGGTTGCGCGTATCATGAATCTCGATAATTTCGGTTTTTCCGCCGCCGAGTAAGCGCGTGAACCAGCCGCCGCCGTTCCCCCACATCGAATCGACAACGACTTTCAGCCCGGCGTCACGGATCGGCTGCAAATCGATCAGATCTTTAAGATGTTCAATGTAATTGACGGAAGCGTCGAAATACTCGATCGAACCGTTAGCGAGACCGTCTTGAATCGGAAGAGAAACGACGCCGGAGATATCGTCGGGAATCGCGGCTTCAATTTCAATCAAACCGTCGGGATCGATCGCGCCGCCGCTCGCGTCGCGGACCTTGAACCCATTGTCGGTCGCCGGATTGTGCGATGCGGTTATATTGATCGCGCCGACGGCCTTCTTATCGACGACCGCGTAAGAAATAACCGGCGTCGGCGTCGCCCCGTCGGTCAATAGGACTTTAAACCCGTTCCCGGCGAGAACCTCGGCGCAGAGCGCGGCGAAATTTTCGGAATGAAACCGTTTATCGTATCCGACGATAACGCGTTCGCCCTTTTTTCCTTGTTTGAGCAAATAAGTCGCGAAACCCTGCGCGCAGCGGCGGCAATTCTCGAACGTATAATCGTCCGCGATCCGCGCGCGCCATCCGTCGGTACCGAATTTAATCTTGAGACTCATGTTGTTCCTCCATTGAATAATTCGAATCGTTTCTCTTTCGGGATATCGACTGTGAACCTTGATTCAGGATTAATTATAATCGGAGCGGAACAAATTTACCGTTATTCCCGCCGGCCTGAGCGCAGCTTTACCCAGGTTCCCGCTTTATCCTATCTGCTCGCGAACGCGCCGATACCGTTATGCGGCTTCGATCAATTTATTCGTATCTAACCCATTTCACCCGACTGAAACTGTATAACGGTATAATTGAAGCGAATGAATGACAACGGAAAAACCCTGAGCAAGAACGACGCCCCGAATCATTCCCGGATCGTCAACCCGAACCCGGACAGCGCGCTGCGCGCCAAGGCGGGGATGATTTATGATCGTTTGTACGCGAAATACGGCGACCCGACCTGGCCGATTCTTCCCGCTTTGGACGAATTGGTCAATACCGTTTTATCGCAAAATACGAACGACCGGAACCGAGATATCGCTTTCGCCAACCTGCGCCGCCGTTTTCCGACCTTTGAAGAAATCCGCGACGCGGACCCGGAAGCGGTCATCGACTGCATCCGGCCGGCAGGATTAGCCAACCAGAAAGGTCCCCGCATCCAGGCTATCCTGAAAGCGATCAGCGCTGAGCGCGGCGACATGGATCTGAACTTCCTGCGCGGGATGGAACCGATCGAGGCGCGGAACTGGCTGACGAAATTTAAGGGCGTCGGCTTAAAAACGGCTTCGATCGTCATGGTCTTTTGCCTTAAGATGCCCGCTTTCCCGGTCGACACGCATATCTACCGCGTCAGCGGCCGGTTAGGGCTGCGTCCGGCAAAGATGAACGTCGACGCCGCGCACGATTACTTAGCGGGTCTTTTTGATCCGCGCGTCTACGGGCCGGCGCATGTAAATCTGATCCTGTTGGGTCGCGATACCTGCTCCGCGCGGAAACCGGTCTGCGGCGAATGTCTGCTGACCGATCTCTGCGACGCGTTTATAAGGGGCGAATTCGGAAAGGCCTAAGCGGAAAAATGGGACTTGTTATCCTGATCCTCCTGATCGAAGCGGTTGCGCTCCTGACGCTGCGCCAGCTGCGTCCGGGAACTTTGAAGCGTTTTCCGATTCGGGAAGAAAACGAACGCGCGCTGGCGTTTATCCTCGCCGTCGTCCTCTTTACCTCGCTGACGTTTCTCTTCGTATTTTTAGGTCTGGGTTTTATAAGCTATTTCCCGCTTGCCGCCGCCGAATGGCTATGGATGATCGTAACGGCGATCCTGATCCTGACCGGGACGGCGGGAGTTCTGTTACTGCGCGGCCGCCGTCAATCGGCCGTCGCAACAAGCTGCTTGGCAATCGGAATGGCTTCGTTGTTATTTTGGACGATCGGCCGCTTTATCTGAAAGCGTGCCGTTCCCGAACTTCGGTTCGGGCGCCGATCAAATTTAATATTGTCTTCCGCCCGCGGATCCCCGGGCGCCATCGCGGCTCGAACGAAGCGTCGAGCGTCAACTCAAATTAGGTCTTTCCGCTTCCGGCGGAGAATACAACAGGAGTAAATCGTTATGAAACCGATTATGATTCGCCCCGGCGTTTATTGGGCCGGCGTCAATGATCGCGAATCCGAACTGTTCGAAGGTCTTTGGACGATTCAGGATTGCGGCGTTTCGCTGAACAGCTATCTAATCATGGACGAAAAAAAAGTCCTGATCGATCTGTCGAGCGAATTGCTGACCGAACCGTACGTCAACATGATCAAATCAATCGCGCCGCTGAACGAGATCGATTACGTCGTCTTAAATCATCTTGAACCGGATCATACCGGCGCGTTGCTATACCTGCGCGAAGCGAATCCGAATATTACGTATCTCGGAACGAAAAAAGCCGCCGAAATCATCGGGAACTTCTACGAAATCAAGGATCATTTTCGAATCGTCGAAGACGGCGAAGAGCTGAAAATCGGGAAATTCACGCTGAAATTCGCCGCGGTCCCGTTCGTTCATTGGCCCGAGACGATGGTTACGTACCTTGTCGAAGAAAAAATCCTCTTTCCCTGCGACGCGTTCGGCGGTTACGGCGCGCTCCCCGGCGTCGTCTTCGACGACCAATGCCCCGATCTTCCCAAATTCGAAGCTGAGACGCTTCGCTATTACGCGAATATCGTCGCGGCGTACAGCGGAAATACCCGGAAAGCGATCGAGAAGCTGGCCGGAATTCCGATCGAGATCGTCGCCCCGTCGCATGGATTGATCTGGCGCAAGAACCCGGAGCGGATTATCGAACTGTATCGCCAATGGGTCGATTACGCCGAAAAAAAGCGCGAGAAAGCGGTAACGGTCGTCTACGGAACGATGTACGGGAATACGGCGGAGTTCGCCGAATCCGTCCAGCAGGCCGTCGCGGATACGGGGCTGACGGTCGAGATGTTCAACGTCCGCAAGGCGGATATCGGCGTTATCCTCGGCTCGGTCTGGAAAAATCAGGGCGTCATCGTTTGCGCGCCGACATACGAAGGATCGCTTTTCCCCGAAATGGTCAGCTTTTTGCACATGATGAAAGTCAAGAAGGTCGTCACCCGGACAACGGCATATTTCGGCTCGTTCGGCTGGGGAAGCATGGCGAAAAAGCAGTTCGAAACCTTCGCCGCGGAACAGCGTTGGGACGTCGTTGAGAATTACCAGTTCCACGGGAAACCGAAACAGGCCGATTTTGACCTGTTGCCGGATTTCGCGGAGAAATTCGCCGCCGCGGTACGCGCCGCGGAATAAAAACGAAAGCGGACGGATCGGACGGGAAGAATCGCGATGACGTTTATTCGAAGAACGGAAAATTTCACGTGCGAAAATTGCGGCGCGTCTGTTTCCGGAAACGGTTATACGAATCACTGTCCGATCTGTCTTTACTCGAAACATGTCGACCTGTCGCCGGGAGACCGGGCGGCCGGCTGCGGCGGACTGATGACCCCGATTCGGGCTGAGCTGCGCCGCGGCGAGATCATCCTGACTCATCGCTGCCAACGCTGCGGACAGGAGAAAATTAATAAAACGTCTCCCGAGGACGATTTCGAACAGATCCTGGCGCTGATGCGCGCCGAATCGCGGAAATAAGCGCAATGGCGTCTTTTTTCGCTGCGCTTGACGGATTTCCGAAACCATGTATAATAGTCAAAGTCAGCTCAAAAGCGAGCCGACGCCAATCGCGCGGGCATAGTTCAATTGGCAGAACGTCTCCTTGCCAAGGAGAAGGTTACGAGTTCGAGTCTCGTTGCCCGCTCAGTTCGGTTCATGGCGACGTGGCCAAGTGGTAAGGCGCGGGTCTGCAAAACCCTTATCACCGGTTCAAATCCGGTCGTCGCCTCTAAATTCAAACCTTTGAACGAATAGCCGGTATGCCGGCTGTTTTTATATTAATTCGGTTTAATAACAGAACGGAGGCAGATCATGTTTCGCGAAATGCGACGAAAAAAACAGCTTCTATCCGAAATGGAAACGATCCGGATCTTTGAACGCGGAACGTCGGGAACGCTGGCGCTCCTCGGCGACGAAGGCTACCCGTACGCGGTCCCGATGAGTTATTGCTATGTAAACGGAAAAATCTTTTTCCACTGCGCTAAATCGGGCCATAAAATCGACGCCGTCCGCAGTTGCGACAAGGCTTCGTTTTGCGTCATCGATCAGGATCAGATCGTCCCGGCGGAATTTACAACCTATTTTCGCAGCGCGATCGCGTTTGGACGGGTCCGCGAAATTCAGGACGACGGGGAAAAGCTGGCGGCGATCACGCTTCTCGCGGAAAAATATTCTCCCGATTATACGGAAGGCCGAAAGGCGGAAATTCAGCGCGAATTCAATGCGCTGTGCATGCTTGAGCTGCGAATCGAGCATATGAGCGGGAAAGAGGCGCTCGAACTCGTCCGGGCGAGAGAATAAAAAAGGGAAGCCAGGCTTCCCCTCTTTTTTTTCAGCGGTTCTTCCCGCCTTTCTTTTTCGCCGGCGGGCGGTTATGGCCGATATAGATACCGGCTTTCGGGAGGAAAACCTCCGCCAATAAATAGATCAAAAACGTAATCAGGATAGCGACGAAAAAGACGAGAAGCGTATTCCCGAAATCGTTCATCCAGGCCGGTTGGACGATCATGACGAAAGACAAAACGATCATCAGCGTGCCGCTGAACAGCTTCAAAATTTGTCCGTGTTTTTCCTGAAGCCGGCTCGAACGCATCGTATATACGGCAAGCAGAAAAATAACCAGCTCGTCGATCTGATACAAAACCATATACGTCAGCAGCAGCAGGATAAACGTCGAACCTGACACATCGGCGCTGACGACGAGATTGCTCCAGACGACCGGAAACGCCGCCGTACAGGAAAATTCGACCAACGAGACGCCCGTACTGAGGAGGATCGTCGCGCCGATCATCGCCCACAAATTATCGCTGTGGTTCATGACGTTGCGGATACGCTGATAGATACCCGGCTTGCGCTTGTCGTCGATCGTCAGCGAAACGCCTTCCTTGAAGAAAAAATAGTCCTTAAAATTGATTAACCCCATGACCAGCGTCAGGACGGCAACGGCTATCTGAATCCATTTCATGAAACTGACGTAGGAAAGGACTGTAAAAACGCCGCCGATAAAAAGCGCGTAAATCGCCGCCGTTACCGTCAGGAAAACGATCCCGATAATCAGCGTTTTCTTTCGAGAGTTGGTCCGAACGATCATCGCCAACAGCATCGTCAGCACCCAAAGCGAACAGGGGTTGAAACCGTCGACGATACCGATCAGAACCGTACTAAGCCAAATCGATTTCCCGGACAAGTCGATCGTCCCGATCAGCGGAAGATCGATCGTCGAAACGGCGCTGCTGTCGATCGTCGCGATAACCGGTTCTTCGCCATTAACGATTTGAACCGTGTCGACGACGCCGTTTTCCACGCCGGATTGAATCGCTTCGCGGATTCCCGTCTCCGTATTCGAGCTGAAACCCGTCCAATATTGATCGCCGATAAAAGTAACCGGAATCCCGCTGGGTTCAAAATTAAACGCCTTCGCAAACGTTTCGAATAACTTCCCGTTTTCCTCGTTATACCAGACTTCATAGCTATGGATAACGAGCTGACGTCCGTATTCGTTCGTCATCTCGTTCAAAAAGACTTTTTCATCCGCGCAGTGCGGGCAGCCGTCGCCATTAAAAAAATACAGATGAACGACGTTGTTCGTTTTCGCGCTCGCGGCGCCGATCGGAATCAAAATCGCAATGAACAAGATCAGAAATAAAAATTTTGAAAATAATTTTTTTATCATAAGCTGCTTCATCTAATCTTTTCCAAAGTTTCCGTCGGGATTCCCGACTGATAAATAGATTGTACCAAATCCAAAAACGATCTTGCGATTCATACAACCGAACAGTTATCGGTTCCGGCGCAGAATGCCGCTGTGAAAGACGGATCCGTCCGGCTGAATAACCGCTTCATAGACCGGCAGTCCGTCAAAATCGCGCGTCCCGAAACGATCCGTCAGCAACCTCAATTCTTGATTCGCGGACGGCAGAAAATGATCGTAATCCGGGGAAAAATCCGCCCGAAACGGACCGCAGAGGATCGCGTCGGGACGATCGGAACGCGTTCCGATTCGAAACCGGCGTTCCAATTCGGCATAGCTGTAACCGCTGAAGACAAAAACGGACAAACGGCTTTTCGTCCGAATCGCGCGGATCAGCGCGAAAAGCGCTTCCGGCTGATCGAAGGGTTCGCCGCCGCTGAACGTTACGCCGTCAAGATTCGGAACGGCCAGCATCTCCGCCAGAAGCGAACCGACCGAGCGCCCCGTTCCGCCTTCGAAAGGCCGGAGTTCAGGGTTGGCGCAGCCGCGGCAAGCGCGCGAACAACCCTGGAACCAGACGGCGAAACGCGTCCCGGGACCGTTCGCGCGGCTCTTCGCGAGCGTCGCGCCGATCCGAAGCTTCACCCGCCGCGTTCCGTTTTCAGACGCGCTTCCCGCGATTCGAGCGGCGCTTCGTAGTACTCGGACCTTTTTTCGCGTTCGCCGAGAAGCGCGCCCAGCTTCGCCTCTAATTCCGCCGTAATATCTATACAGCCTTCGCCGCGAACGCCGCGAACCAGAAGGCGCGTTTTCCCGTCGCGGTCGATAATAATTTCAATTTCTTCAATTTGGCTCATCGGTCCTCCTTAGGCCAAGCGAACAACCGGAACGCGGTCCAATACCCGCCGCCCGGTTCGAAGATCGTCGGCGCTGACGAGCAAAAAACGGTCGGCGTCAATTTCAAACGCGACGCTGAAACGCGTTTCGCCGCGATCGGCGGGCGGGGCAGCTTCAATAAACCGCGCGGCGCGCGGATTCAAGAAAACGGACGCCCGGCCGACGCTTCTTTCGCGCCGCAGGATCCGCACCGCGCCGTTCTCGTCAAACAGAATCTCGAAAGGATCCGTTTCAACGTCAGCGTCTGGATTCAGGCTGCGTTCATAAATCGCCAACCCGAAATAACGCTGATCCGGACGCGTCGCTTTCAGCCGCAGCGCAGACAACGCGCCGGCGCTCGGGAACGGAGTCAACGCCGGGACGATCGTCCTGTAAGCGGTTTCGCCGCTTTGACCGTCTCGATAACGGATTGCGTATTCATGCGTAATGACGTCGCTGATCGATAGAACGCCGTCTTCGAGCCGGAGCGCGCCGAGCGCGACGCCGCACATCGGATCGCAATCCATCCAACGCGCCGCTGGAAAGACCTCGCTCGGGATCCGGGCGATCATCGGCAGCCGCGTCGTCCCGCCGAAGGCAAAAATTTTAGCGATCCGACTCAAATCAACCCCGTTTCCCGCCGCCTGCTGACAAACTTCCCGAATCATGCGTTCAAGGCCCTGAATAAAGTCTCGGCGGATTAAAAGCGCCTCCAGCGCGGCGCGGTCAAGCGCAAATTCGTGAGATAAAAACGGCGTCTCCATACGCGCGCTTTCCTGCGTACTGAGAGCGATTTTCAATTGTTCGCAGGCCCGGAGCAGCGTCAGGCCATGAAGGCGTACGAGCGGATCGTCAGGCGCGCAGCCGGCCCGGCGGCACACTTCCTCGAGCAGCCAGCGATCGATATCGCTCCCGCCGCCGGCGCGCCCCGATTTTCCGCGAACGGTGATTGCGCCGTTCTCGCCGCGCGTCGCGATCAGGGCCTGCTGCGTGCTGCCGCCGATATCGATCAGGAAAACCGCTTCTCCCGGGACAATAGCGGCGTTCGCGGCCGCTGCCGCGGCGCTGATTTCGTCAACGACGCGAACCGCCCGGTTCGGCGTTTCGAACGCGCCTTTGAGCCAGTCGCGGTAGTCGTCAAAACTGTCGGCAGGAACAGTAAACGTCAGTTCTTCGATCAATTCCGGCGCGATCCGCGCTTCAACCGCGGCCGTAATTCCGTTAAGAAAGCGCTCCGCCGCGTCGCGGGCCGAAACGCGCTCCGTTCCGACGCGGATATGGTACGGACTGTTCAGCGCGATATAACGCTTCATCCAACGAAACGTTCCCGGCGCGCTCAGGCGGCCGGCGGCGGCCTGATACCCGATCAGCGGACGTTCCAACGTCGGGAACGAAACGACGGACGGGATCAGCGCCGATTCAGGAAACGCCAGCTCCGGCAGCGTCAGTATCTCAACCGGCTGCGTCGCCGGCTGCGCCGAAACGACGGTGTGCGTGTTGCCGAAATCGATCGCGATGCGCATGGGAGGGATCCGTTTCCATAGTCTAAGATTGCCTTTATTTTACCAAGCTCCGAAACCCGGACGTTCCGGTTTTCCCTTGAAACGTTTTTAGATGTTAGAATCATTTTTAAATAAAGGATTCGTTGATCCGAAACTTGAAAAGGAAAATAAACATGCTGAATCAAATTATCGCGGCTTTTAAAGATACATACGGCGCTGATCCGGAATTCGTCGTCCGATCGCCCGGACGAGTCAATCTGATCGGGGAACATACGGATTACAACGACGGTTTCGTATTCCCAATGGGGATCGTTTATGATCAGTGGCTGGCGATTCGAAAAAACGGAACCGACCGCGTTAACTGGTATTCGAAAGACGTCGATTCAAACGATTCATTTTCAATCAGCGATTTTTCCGAGAAGAAAAAATCATGGATCCAATTTCCGCAGGGCGTCGCCTGGGCGTTAAAAGATTACGGTTATCCGTTAGCCGGATTTGACGGTTATTCGATGGGGACAATTCCGATAGGATCGGGACTCTCGTCCTCCGCCGCGCTTGAGCTGGTCGGCTGCGCCGCGTTTTCGCGCGCCGCCGGGTTCGCCTGGGATCCGGTCAAGATGGCGCGGATCAGCAGGATAGCCGATAATCGATGGATCGGGCTGAATAACGGAATCATGGACCAGCTAATCTCCGCGATCGCCGAAGAAGGGAAGGCGATCCTGATCGACTGCCGCGACCTGCATACGCAGAAATTCCCGCTTCCCGACGGAACCGTTATCGTCGTCATGAACACGAACGTCAAACATTCGCTGATCGGTTCGGCGTATAACGACCGCCATGAAGAATGTATGCGCGGCGCGAAAGCGTTCGGGGTAGACTCGCTGCGCGATTTATCAATCGAACGATTTGAGCGCGATGCGGACGATCTCGACCCCGTGATCCGAAAACGCGTCCGCCATGTGCTCAGCGAAAACAGGCGCGCGCTGGAAGCCGCTAAGGCGATGGATAGCGACGAGCCGGAACGTCTGGGACAGTTGATGGATGAAAGTCATGAGAGCCTGCGCGTCGATTTCGAAGTTTCCTGCCCCGAATTAGATATTATGACGGAAGAGGCAAGGCGTCAGCGCGGCTGTTACGGCGCGCGCATGACCGGCGGCGGATTCGGCGGCAGCGCCGTCGCGCTCGTTAAGAAAGAATTCGCCGAAGAGATGATGACGAAAACGGCGATCGGATACGAACGCCGAACCGGGAAAAAAGCGACCGTCTTTATGACGCAAGCCTGTAAAGGGACCTCGTTCGAATTGAATTAGGAAAGCGCGAAAAACGAGAGAAAAAACGGCGGCGGGGATGCTTCCTGATAAGCGCAACCCGCCGCCAATTTATTCCTCAGGTCAGATTTTCAGTCCGTATCCCGGAGCTTTTCGGCGAACGCGCGCGCGTCCGATAAATCTTTCTCGTTCGGATGTCCTTTAGCGATCCCGCCCAATTTTCCGAAAACCCCGTACGTATCGAACCCGCGGCACTGAAAACTTCCCGCGACGCGCGCATTTTTCGCTTTCAGCAGCTTCGTTACCGACGCTGAAAAATTACCAAACGGCGCGCCGGAAGTGACAACGGTAAAAACGCGCTGATCAGGACGGAATTCCGCCGCCTCAATCGCGCGGGAAACCGCTTCATGGATACCGCTGTAGTAAATTCCCGACGCAAACCCGACCAAGTCATATCGGCTTAGGTCAAAATCTTCCGTCTTCTGAACGTCGATCAAATCCGCGGCTAAAACCGACGCGATCGCTTCCGCGACCTTGCGTGTATTGCCATGGTGGACCGACGCGTATAAAATGACCGCTTTCATGAATAGCCTCCTTATCAATTCCGATCAATAATAAACCGGCGCGTCCGCCGAGATTTCGCCGTAATACCAGTCGCCGCCGCGTTTCCCGAAAAATCCGATCAGGTAATCCGAATAAAACGGGTTGAGCTCTGCGTAAGGGCGCGGCTGGGCAAAGAGAATTTCATCAAAACCCAGCGGATAATCCGTCCGGCTGATCGCAAAACCGCAGCCATCCCCCGCGCGTTCATAAAAATAGAACAGATTATAATTCAGGATCGAATATCCGAACGTTCGGATATATCCGTAAGCTCGGTCATAATTCAACTGGCTCATGATCGCGCGGTCGCTGAAAACGATTTCGTCAACCGCCGGATCGGGATTGATATCGACCGTCAGCCGCGTCGGCAAAAACCAATCGCCGCCGTAGTTCAAAATACCCCAAAGATGGTCATACGGCGCGTTAACATACGGGATCCAGGTTTTAAAAAACTCGTACGCGTTCGAATAGACGCTGATCTGCGCGCGCGTCGGACGTCCGACGGCTCGGTTCGTCGGGTTCGCGTACTCCGTCCCGACGCTGTAAATTTCTCCATACATCCCGTAAGCGAAGTCGTTCCGTTCCGCCAGCGTCAATTTCAGCCGTTCCGCCAATTTTTCCGCGACGTCCAGCGCTTCGTCCTCCGTCGTAAACGAAAGCGGATTCAGCGTCGGCGCGCCGTCCAAACGATATTCCGAATAATAAAACCCGTTCGGAAGATAAAGATCCTCTTTCCGCTCCCATCTGACCGCCGCCTTCTTCTTGCGGACGACGATCAGATCGGCGATCACCTTCGCCGCGTCGTCCGGATCGGTCGCGCCGTAAACGATAACTTCGCCCCCGTTTTCAACGGCCGAAAACGGGACCGTCAGCTTCGCCGGATCGGTCAGGAAACAGCCGTCGTCGCAGACGACCGCCAACTTGCTTCCCGGCGATACAAGTTCGAACGAATACTGGCCGACGCCTTCGACCGTTCCGCGGATCCGGACCGCGCTCCCCTTCTCCGCCGAAAAATCGTCGCCGGGATAATCGCGGAAGATATCCGGATCGTTATCATATTGAATCGCTTCAGGATTTTGAACCGGCGCGGGGCTTCCGTCGTTATCCGCCGCTTCGGTCGGCTCCGCCGCCAGCTTCGGAAGCGTCGGCAGCGCGGCAATATTAATCAGCGGCGTCGGCGTCCGCTCAACCGCAGGCAAAGGCGTCGCGTCAAGCGCGATATCGACCAACGCGCAGCCGCCGAACGCCAACGCCGCCAACACCGGCATGAGAACGCGCAGCTTATTCAAGATCGCCGTCCTCCGCCAGGTTGTCGAGCCAGACGCGGACAGCGGCGTCCGACGGCATTCGCCAGGCGCCGCGCGGCGACAGCGAGACCGATCCGACTTTCGGTCCGTCCGGAAGACAGGAACGCTTAAACTGATTCGAGAAAAAGCGTCTCAGGAACAGCGTCAGCGTCTTCAAGATTTCAGCGCGATCCGCCTTCCCCGAAAATGCGTATTCGGCTAAATAGAGCGTCTTGCGCGGCGTAAACCCGCGGCGGACGATCATATATAAAAAGAAGTCATGCAAATCATACGGTCCCAGAATCGACTCGGTCAGCTGGGTCATTTTTTCGCCCGAAGCCGGAAGGAGTTCCGGACTGACCGGCGTATCCAAAACGTCGGACAGAACCGTTTTCAGCGCCTCGTTATCGCTCGTTTCCGCCGCGTAACGGATAAGATGTCGGACGAGCGTCTTCGGGACCCCGCCGTTGACGCCGTACATGCTCATATGATCGCCGTTGTACGTCGCCCAACCCAACGCCAATTCGGATAAATCGCCCGTCCCGACGACTAAACCGTTCGTCTGATGACAAATATCCATCAGAATCTGCGTCCGTTCGCGCGCCTGCGCGTTTTCATACAAGATCGAATGATCGCTCGAATCGTGTCCGAGATCTTTGAAATGCTGATCGACGGCGGGAACGATCGATATTTCCCGAATCGTTACCCCCAAAGCTTCGCACATTTGAATCGCGTTTGATTTCGTCCGCGGCGTCGTGCCGTATCCGGGCATCGTCACCGCGACCAGCCCGCTCAACGGACGCCCCGTCATTTCCAACGCGCGAACCGAGACCAATAACGCTAACGTTGAATCCAGCCCGCCTGATATGCCTAAGACCAGACTGCGCGCGCCGGTATGCGTCAGACGTTTCGCCAATCCGGCGCTCTGAATCGACAGGATCGTTTCGCAGCGCTCGGCGAATTCCGCGCCGACGGGGACAAACGGCAGCGGATTCACCCGGCGCGTTAACTTCGTCCGCCGTTTTTCGAGCGAAAACGGAATAACGCGGCTGAACATATCGGGAAGGACGTCGAAGGCGGCCAGGCGCAAACGGTCATTCGCGATCGTTTCCAAGTCGATCTCGCTCACGGCGTATCCCGCCCCGAACGGCCGGCTTTCCGCTAACAACTCGCCTTTCTCAACAATCAGGCCGTGTCCCGCAAAGACGGAATCAGTCGTCGACTCGCCCCGCCCCGCGCCGGCGTAAAGATATCCGGCTTGAATCCGGGCCGAGTGAGCCTGGAGCTGCGCCCTGCGGAACGCGGCCGTCCCGACCGTCTCGCTCGAGGCGGCTAAATTCGCGATGATTTTCGCCCCCGACTGCGCCAAGCGTACGGAAGGCGGATTGACGCTGAAAACGTCGGAGCCGATTTCAACGCCGATCGTCAGCGCGGGCATCTCGTCGCAGCGGAACAGAATATCCGTTCCGAACGGGACGCTCTCTCCGAGCAGGTCAATCTCAGCCGACGTTTCGCGGCCGCTCGAAAAATAACGCGCGTCGGAAAGACCGCCGGCGCTCTCAAGCGCCGTCTTCGGAACGATCCCTAAAATCGAGCCGTTCGCGATAACCGCCGCGCAATTATACAATTTTCCCTGCGCCCGGACCGGAAGTCCGACCATGACCAGAATATCCTGACCGGACGTCGCCGCCGTAATTTTCGTCAGCGCTTCCTCCGCGCTGTTAAGAAGCGCGTCCTGATAAAATAAATCGGCGCAGGTAGAACCCGTGATACTCAATTCCGGAAAGACCGCGATCCGGACGCCGTCCCGGCGGCAGCGGTCGATATAAACCGAGATCAGGGACGCGTTCGCGTCGGGATCCGCGACCGAGACTTCGGGCGAACAAACGGCGGCTTTAATAAATCCATAATCCATAACGCGAACAGCCTCCTTTTTTCTCTATGCCAACTTGTTTAAAATAGTACCCCTTCCGAGGCGGTTGCGCAATTCGGAGCGCGCCGATTTTCCTTACGCCAGCTCCGCCTGACCGGTCGCCAAACGATAATACCGGCCCCGCGCTTCGATAAGCGCGTCATGATCCCCGCGTTCGATAATTTCCCCATGTTCAAGCACGATAATCGCGTTCGAATTGCGAACCGTCGAGAGCCGGTGCGCAATGACAAAAACGGTTCGCCCGTCCATCAGCCGGTCCATCGCCCGCGAAATCAGCATCTCCGTCCGCGTATCGATCGACGACGTCGCCTCGTCCAAGATCAAAATCGGCGGATCGGCGACGGCGGCGCGGGCAATCGCCAGCAGCTGGCGCTGACCCTGGCTCAGGTTTACCCCGTCGTTAACGATCACAGTCCGGTAGCCGTCCGGAAGGTGACGGATGAAAGAATCGGCGTTGGCGGCTTTCGCGGCGCGGACAACGTCTTCATCGCTCGCGTCGAGCCGTCCGAAGCGAATATTTTCCATGACGGTCCCGGTAAAAAGATGCGTATCCTGAAGAACCATCCCTAACGAACCGCGCAGACTGTCCTTGCGGATATCGCGGATATCGATCCCGTCGATCGTGATCCGTCCTTCGCCGACGTCGTAAAAGCGGGTAATCAGGTTGATCAGCGTCGTTTTTCCCGCGCCGGTCGAACCGACGAAAGCGATTTTCTGCCCCGGCTTCGCGTAAAGGCTGATATTCCGTAAAACCGGCTCGCCCGCTGCGTACGAAAACGTAACGTCATGAAAACGGACGTCGCCGCGGAAAGGAACAAACGTCGTTTCGCTTCCCGCCGGAACTCTCCAGGCCTTCGCCGCGCCGGAATTTTCCGCCGGGGATGCATCGACCAGCTCGACCTTCCCTTCGTCAACTTCCGCCGTCTCATCGAGCAGTTTAAAAATCCGTTCCGCGCCGGCGAGGGCGGCGAAAATCGCGTTCAGCTGCTGGGATACGTTATTAACCGGCATGGTAAAGTTGCGCGTATACTGCAAAAACGCGCCGATCGTCCCGATATCGAGAACGCCGCGAATCGTCAGCGCCGTCCCGGCCATCGCCGTCAGCGCGTAATGAATATATGATAAATTCCCTAAAATCGGGAAAATCATCAGACCGAACGACTGCGCTTCCGACGCCGACGCAAACAGGTTTCGGCTTAAACGCGCGAATTCCGCTTTGACCGCCGTTTCATGCGAATAGACTTTGACGACTTTCTGACCTTCGATATACTCTTCGGCGTAACCGTTGACCGCCGCTAAATCGGCCTGCTGAACGCCGTAAAAATTCCGGCTCCGTCCGCCGATCATGCGGAGCGTAAAAGAGATCAGAGCTAAATAAACCAATACCAGCAGGAACAGCTGCCAGCTGAGGATAAGCATCATGATAAAAACGCCGATCGCTATCAAACTGCTGTTGACCAGAATCGGCAGCGAGTTTCCGATCATCTCGCGCATCGTCTCGGCGTCGTTGGTAAAGTGGCTCATGATGTCGCCATGCGTCCGGCCGTCGAAATAAGAAATCGGCAGCGACGCCACTTTCGAAAACATATCCGTCCGCAGCCGCAGCAACATTCCCGAACTGACGCGGACCATGATCAGCGCGCTGAAATAAGAAGCGCAAACGCCGCTCAGGTAAATCGCGCCCATGCGCGCCAGAGCCAGAACCAACGGCATGAAATCGGGATCCGCCTGTCCGACAAGCGGAATAATATGATCGTTGATAACCCCGCGCAGCATGAACGTCCCGGCGACCGTCGCCAACGAAGCGACCGCCGACATCAATAAGGCCAGCGCCATCATCGCCCGGTCGTTTTTCAGGTACGTCAGAATACGGCGAATCGTTTTCCAGGGACTTCCGCCGCCGCGGTTCTTAGAATTCATTCCGCCCATTCTCATTCGTTCCTGACGCCTTTCCGCTGCGACTCATAGGTTTCGCGATAAATATCGCAGCCCGCCATCAACTCGTCGTGCGTCCCAAAAGCGGCTATTTCTCCTTCATCGAGGACAAGAATCCGATCGGCGTTCATGACGGACGAAACGCGCTGCGCGATGATCAGGTTTGTCATTTTCGCGTAATTCTCACGGAACGCCTGACGGAATTTCGCTTCGGTCGCCGTATCGATCGCGCTCGTCGAATCGTCTAGGATCATGATTTTCGGGTTTTTAAGCAGCGTTCGCGCGATACTGATCCGCTGTTTTTGGCCGCCGGAAACGTTGACGCCGCCCTGACCTAAATCGGTCTGATATCCGTCGGGAAAACGCGTGATAAAATCGTGCGCCTGCGCAACCTTGCAGGCGGTTTCGATTTCTTCCCGCGTCGCGTCGGGATTCCCCCAGCGCAGATTGGATTCAATCGTCCCCGAGAACAGGACGTTTTTCTGGAGCACTATCGCGACCGAATCGCGCAGCTCTTTAAAACGGTACGAACGGACGTCGCGGCCGCCGACGAGGACCTCGCCCGACAGGACGTCGTACAGACGCGGAATCAACTGCACGAACGTTGACTTCCCCGAACCGGTCCCGCCGATGATTCCGATTTTTTCGCCCGATTCAATACGCAGATTGATATTCTTCAGCGTCAGGTTATCCGGATTCCCCGAATAGCTGAAATTGACGTTTCGAAATTCGATCGAACCGTCGGCGACGCGAAGAGATCCGTCCGCTTCCGCGTCGCTCATCGTCAGCGGTTCGTCGATAACGTCAAGAATCCGTTTCACCGACGCCTGCGAAATCACGTACATGACCATCACCATCGAAAGCAGCATCAGCGAAATCGCGATCTGCTGCGAATATGTCAGGAAGCTGAAAAGTTCGCCCGGTTTCATCGCGCCGCCGACGATTAAACGTCCGCCGAACCAGAGGATAGCGACGATACTGGCGTTCATCATAAACGTCAGCAGCGGCATCCCCAAGATCGCCACCTTTTCGGCTAAAACCTGCGCCGAGCGGACTTCTTCGACCGTCGCCGCGAATTTTTCTTTTTCATGCCGCTCGCGTACAAACGCCTTGATCACGCGGATCCCGATCAGGTTCTCCTGAACGTTCGCGTTCAACGCGTCGATCTTTTCCAACAGCCGGATAAAGCGCGGATGAGCCGTACGGATAATCAGGACCATCGAAGCAAACAGGATCGGAATCAAGAGCGCAAAAAGAACCGACAGCGTGCGATTGATCCGCACCGCCATCGCCGTCGCGAAGAGAATGATCAGCGGCGCACGGACAAAGAGCCGGATAACCATCTGGTACATTTGCTGAACAAAGGAAATATCGGTCGTCAATCGCGTAACCAGCGACGCGGTCCCGAATTTTTCCGTATTTCTAAACGAAAAATCCTGAACTTTTTCGAAGACGAGCCGGCGGAGAGTCATCGCGAAACCGGACGAACCGACAACGGCGAACCGAGCCGCGATCGTCCCGAAAATCATCGAAGCCGCGGCGCACAGGATCATCAAACCTCCCGTCCGCACGATATAATCGACATCGCGCCGCGCAATCCCGACGTCAATCATCCGCGCCATCAGGAACGGGATCAAAATATCTAAAAAACATTCTAATAAGACGAATCCCGGCGTCAGTACCGCGTATTTTCGATATGCGCCCGAATAACTGAACATCCTGAGAATCGGAAATTTCGTCTTTAATCGCTTGAGCAATTTATCCTCGCTTTTATACGGATCCTTCGCGATCCCGCGCCGAAACAAACTTCAGAACTTCGGTCAGGCGCAACGGAACGGCCCGACCTTAAAACAATCGCTGATCTGCGAAAGATCATAACCGATTAATAATTTTGATATTTTTTTAGCGGATGCATAGATGACAATCGAGAACCGGCTTCGACAGCCGGCGCCGTCATCCTCGTCCGCAAATCTTAGCAAAACGCAATTTTCCTCTTATAAAGGAGAGTTTCTTATTTAAAGCTCATCCCGTCAGCGGCGGCGTTTACAAAGAAGACGGTCGTTTCCATGCCGGAAATTCGGTTCCCGCGGAATAACGGCGGCAACGCGTCCCGCCGTTATTCTTTGAAATTCGAGTCTCCAAAATAACGCTGTCCTTGAATACCCGATAGCGAAGCCAGACGTCGGAAAAGGCCGCCGGCTCACTGAAGGCCGTAACTGACGAATCATTTCGATTTTTCGAGCGGGGGACACGATCGACGGTCAAATTTTCCGATTCTGAGCGTTCCTCTCCGCTAAAGCGCCGACCGGCCCCGCTGCGTCAGGATGAGCACGAACAGCGCGCCGCCGACCAGCGCCGTTACGACGCCGGGCGGAATCTCTATCGGGAAAAGCGTCCGCGCGATCAGGTCGCATAACCCCATCAGCGCCGCCCCGATCAGCGCCGCCGCCGGAAAACTCATGATCAGGTTCGCGCCGAAAAAACGGCGCGCGATATGCGGCGCGGCTAAACCGATCCAGGCGATCGAACCTACGGACGATACGCAGAGCGCCGTCGCTGCCACGGTTCCGCTCAAAAAAAGGAAGCGTTCCAGGCGAACGTTGATACTCAGCGAGGACGACGAATCATCGTCCAGAGACAATAAATTCAGCCGCCAACGAAAAACAAACAATCCGATCAGGATAAAAAGAATCGGCCCGATCAGCGGGGTAATTTCTTCCCAGGTAATCCCCTTAAACCCGCCCATCAGCCAGAAATTTAATTGAACCAGGCGATCATTCTGATCGGCGGCATACTTCAGGAAACCCAACCCCGAAGAGAACAGCGCCGCCGACATCATCCCGGCCAAAATAAGCCGCATCAGCGGATGAAAACCCTGTAAGCGGCGCGTAAACGACAGCGCCAGTCCAAACGCCG
>JASBYO010000026.1 GCA_029983925.1 Flexilinea sp. | reverse complement strand
ACCGGATTTTCAGATACCATTTCCGACTCCCAGCCGGTTTGCCCCTGTAAAAAACCATCCTCTTTGACCGTATAAAGAGAACAGGCTTTACCGGCGTACACTCTTTTCAGCGCATCCGGATAACATTCAAACAAAACAGGCTTTCCGTCAACCTCGTCTATCAGTATATCAAAGTCATCTTTCGGCGCGCCAAAGCACATTGCCGTAACGCGGTTCCTGATCGCGTAAACATATTCTTTGCCATGGGTGGATAGATGCGGCTCAAGAATCCGCTTTCCTGCTGTGCTTGACGCATGATAAAGCATTTCTGCGCGCTCCTGAAATCCAAGTTTGCCTGCTGATAAATATAGCATGGGAATTTAAATATTTCTTTCCTTCCGGCCCTTGATCTTTTGAAATAGCTGTCTTTCGTTTATAGCGGACTGTAAACTTTCATACGGATTTTTCTGTTTATTATCCGTATGAAAGTATCCTTTAAGAAGCCGAAACTGCCGCGAAATGAAAAGAGCGGCGGACTTCTAAACCGCCGCTCTTCCTTTTTACGCTTTTCTTTCTAATCCCAGCTCAAAATCTTCAGCCGTTTTTCGCCCCATTCGATGGCGGTGCGGATGCCCTCGTCGATCGGGTAGCGCGCTTTCCAGCCGAGGAGTTTCTCGGCGCGGTCGGCGTTCGCGTAAGCGCCGGCGACGTCGCCAGGGCGCGGCGGCGCGGTTTCGACTTTAATCTTTTTTCCGTAAACGCGTTCGAACGCGGCCAGGAGTTCCTTGACGGTCGTCCCGGTTCCGCCGCCGACGTTAATCACGAGATATTGGGCGTCGGGGTCGCCGTTCCGTTCGAACGCTTCGTCGAATTCGGTGAGCGCTTTAACGTGCGCCTGCGCCAGGTCCCAGATATAGATATAGTCGCGGATTCCGGAGCCGTCGCGCGTCGGCCAGTCGGTTCCGGTGACGGTGAAATGGTCGATTTTTCCGAGCGCGGTATCGACGAGTTTTCCGATGACGTGCGACGGCTCTTTGACATGGATTCCGGTCCGGAATTTCGGGTCGGCGCCGATCGGGTTGAAGTAGCGGAGCGCGATCCCTTTCATCGGGTACGCCTCGCAGGTATCCTTGAGGACCATTTCCATGATGAACTTTGTCCGCGCGTACGGCGACGACGGATTCAGGTAACTGTCCTCCGTGACGACGAAATTCGGTTTTTCGCCTTCTTTCAGCTTAACGTCGCCGTAAACGGACGCCGACGAGCTGAAGACGATCCGTTTGCAGCCGAGGCTGTTCAAAATATGGAACATCTCGTTCGACTTCGCGACGTTCTCCCGATAATACTCGTACGGATTCGAGACGGAATCGGGTACGACGATGAGCGCGGCGCAGTGGAGCACGGCGTGGATATCGGGATGATCCTTGAAAATCCGCGTCAGCACGGCGCGGTCGGTGATATCGCCTTGGTAAAAGATGCGTCCCTCGGTGAATTCGCGCCGTCCGGTCACGAGCGAGTCGAGGATAATTCCGGTATGCCCCGCGTCGGAAAGAGCGGAGATGACGGTCGAGCCGATATAGCCGGCGCCGCCGGTAACTAAAAATTTCATGGAGATGCGTCCTTTTCTGTTGATTTTGCGGATGACGGTTGATTTTCGACCGTTTCGCGAACGATATAGATCGGCCTGCGCTTGACTTCCTGAAAGATATAGCCGACGTAAACGCCGATAAAGCCCAGGATAAACATCAGGATCGCGGCGACGATCAGCAGCATAAACATCAGCGAGCTCCAACCGGGCGCAAGCTCGTCCGAGCGGCCGCCGATCCAGAACGACAGAACGTAGATCACCTCGGCGAGCGCGAGGATCAGGAAGAAGCCGCCTGCGGAAAGGCCGATATACAGCGGCACGAGCGAAAACGAGAAAATCGCGTCCGATCCGAGCCGGATCATTTTTTTCAACGAATACTTCGAGCTGCCGGCGATGCGTTTTTCCGGTTTAAACGGGACGATAACCGAGCGGAATCCGATCCAACCGATCATGCCGCGCAAGTAGCGGTGAAATTCGGGGAGCGCGCGCAGCGCGTCGACCGCGCGCCGCGACATCAAGCGGAAATCGGCGCCGCCGGGAACGGAAGGCGTATCGGAGAGCTTATTGAGCAATACGTAAAACAGTTCCGACGTTTTACGCTTGAAGAGCCCGTTGGACCGATCTTCGAGCCGCTGTGTCTGGACGACGTCGTAGCCGGATTCCGCCAACGCGATCATTTCCGGGATCAGCGCGGGGGGATGCTGCCCGTCGCTGTCCATCATGATTACGAAGTCGCCGGCGGCGGCGTTCAGCCCGGCGCTGAGCGCGGCCTGATGACCGAAATTGCGGCTGAGATGGATCGTTTTAACCCGTTCGTCGGCGACCGCCAACTCGTTCAGCAGTTCTTCGCTTCGATCGGCGGATCCGTCGTTGACGAAGACAATTTCGCAAGGATAGTCCAGCTCGGCTAAAACGGCTGTCAGCGATTCGTAAAATAACGGGAGCGATTTTTCCTCGTTGAAAATTGGGCTGACGATCGAAACGGTTTTCATGGGGTTCTTCAAGCTCGATATTTTTCCTAATTATAGCGGATAACCGCCGCGGACAGGTATTCCGATCAGGCCTTTTTGAGCCGCGAAAGCGAAACGATTAATTTCTTTTGTCCGGCGTTCGCGAATTCGACGGCGACAACCTCGTCGCCGTCCTCGATCTGGCTCGAACGAACCGTCCCTTTTCCCCAAAGCGGATGGGTCACGGCGTCGCCGACGGCAAATTTTCGGTCGACGGCGCCGTTTTTCTTCGCCGGAACCGAAGCGCCGCCGCGGCCGAAAAACGAAACGGACGCGGAAAAGAGCGGTTTTTCCGAAGCGCCGCGCCCTGAAGACGATCCGGCGCCGATTTTCGCTGCCCAGGCGGGTTTCGATTCCCAGCGCGTTGCTTTTCCGCGTCCGCTGAACGGCGCGGCGAAAGATCCGGCGCCGGGGTTTTCAATGACCTGAATCAGGTTTTCCGGAATCGCGCTCAGGAAGCGCGACGGAATCGTCGTTTCGATATTTCCGAAGCTCATGCGCCGTTCGGATCGGACGAGCGTCAACTGGTTGCGGGCGCGCGTAATCCCGACGTAGAATAAGCGCCGCTCTTCAGCCATCTCTTCCGGATCGTCGACGCTGCGGAAATGGGGGAGCGTCCCGTCGTCAAGCCCGATGATGAAAACGTTGTTGAATTCGAGCCCTTTGACGGCGTGGAGCGTCATCAGTGTCGGCAGATCGCTGTTTTCGACGATCGTATCCTGATCGGCGACGAGGGCGAGATTCTGGAGAAATTCGGATAAGCCGCGATCCTCGTATTCAAACGCCATTCGCCGCAGTTCCTCGACGTTGTCCCAGCGGTCGATATCGTCCTTATCCTCCATGATAAACGGCTGGTAACGCGTATCGGCGATAATCCGATCGAGGAGCGCGACGATCGAGGGATCGCTTTTCAACGACTCGTTCCAACGGACGATCAGCGCGCCGAAGTCGGCGATGGCGAGCGCGCCGCGGCCCAAATCGGGCCAGTAGGGCGACTCGGGTCCGTTTTTCCCTAAATCCATGAGGACCCGGCCGACGCTGCGCTGCGATTCGTAGGCCGCCATGCGTAAATTTTGGAGCGTTTTATCGCCGATTCCGCGCGTTGGGACGTTGATAATCCGCGTCAGCGAAATCTCGTCGTCCGGATTAAAAGCGACGCGAAGAAAGGCGATCATGTCCTTAATCTCGCGCCGACCGTAGAAACGCTGGGCGCCGACGATCCGGTATTGGAGCCCGCGGTTAAGGAAGGCGTCTTCGAGCAGGCGCGACTGGCCGTTCGCGCGGTATAAAACGGCGAAATCTCTTCCGGCGGCGGTCCGGTTCGCGAGCATCGTCGAGATCGTATCGACGACGAAGCGCGCTTCCATCCGGTCGTCCTCGGCCTCATAATAGCGGATTTTATCGCCGTCGCCGCGATCGGAGAAGAGCGCTTTCGGCGTACGGTTTTTATTTGTGTCGATAACGGCGCGCGCCGCGTTCAGGATATTCTGAGTCGAGCGGTAATTCTGTTCCAACAGGATTTTTTTACAGTCCGGATAATCCTTTTCGAATTGCAGGATATTTCGGTAATCGGCGCCGCGCCAACGGTATATCGACTGGTCCTCGTCGCCGACGGCGAATAACCCCTTATGAACCGAAGCCAATTTGCGCAGGAGCTGATACTGCGCGGCGTTCGTATCCTGAAATTCGTCGACGAGAATCTGCTCGAAGCGTTTCCCGTAGCGTTCGCGGATCTCCGGACGGTCATGCAGCAGCTGATACGTGTACAGCAGCATGTCGTCGAAGTCGACGGCGTTGCTCTGTTCGAGGGCGTCCTGATATTTCCCGTAAACGCGCGCGATAATTTCAGCTTTGTAATCGCCGCGGGGCATATCTTTCGGGAACAGCAGGTTGTTCTTCGCGTTCGAAATTTCGTTGTGAACCGATTGCGGCCGGTAGATTTTATCGTCGATGTTGAGTTCTTTAAGGATGCGCTTGACGAGCGTCAGTTGGTCGTCGGCGTCCATGATAACGAAATTATTGTTGACGGGAAGATATTCCGCTTCGCGGCGCAGGATTCGTCCGCAAATTGAATGAAAGGTGCCGATCCAAAGCGATCCGCCGAGATCCTCGCCGAGGATATCTTCAACGCGGGTCCGCATTTCTTTCGCCGCTTTGTTGGTAAAGGTGACGGCGAGGATATGATACGGGCGGACGTCCAGATCCCGGACTAAATAGGCGATCCGCTGGGTCAGTACGCGCGTTTTACCCGATCCGGGGCCGGCTAGAACGAGCGTCGGCCCGAAGGGCGCGGTAACGGCTTCGTATTGCGCCGGGTTCAATTTATCAAGTTGGCTCATGCTTTTTTTATTCCTTAATCGTCTTTCCCCGCTTTGTCCGCGGCGATCCCGATTCTTTTGACTGCGGATCCGGCTCGTTCAGGCGCGTTTCCGTCAGCCATTTCCGGGCGATCAGGCGGTCGACCTTCCCCATCGGGTAAGCGTTTAACTGTTCGGGCGCGGCCCAGTCCAGCGCGTCGGCGCTGAGGGCTTTCGGCTTTGAATCAGCGGGAATCGTCCCGACAAATGCGTGCAGTGTGATTTTGAAATGCGTATAGGCGTGCCGATAGACGCCGAACGGACGGATCGGGGTAAATTCGACCGCCAATTCTTCGCGGATTTCGCGCCGGACGCAATCTTCCAACGATTCGCCGTCCTCGGTTTTCCCGCCGGGAAATTCCCAAAGACCGCCGAGCAGCCCGTTTTTCGGCCGCCGCGTCAGCAGCACCCGGCCGTCGCTGTCGGCAATGACCGCGGCGGCGACGAGATAGGCGGGAACCGGGGCTTTTTTCAAAACGACGGGACGCGCGGTTTGGACGCCGCGCGCTTTCGCGGCGCAGCTTTCCGCCCATGGGCAGGCGACGCAGCGCGGCGCGGCCGGCAGGCAGACCGTCGCTCCCAGATCCATTAATCCTTCGAGATAATCGCCGGGACGCGCGCGAACTTCAGGAAGTGCGTACAGCGCGGCTGATATTTTTTCGAGTTCGGCTTCCGATTCTTTCGATTTCAGCGGCGCTTCGATATCGAAAAGACGCGAATAGACGCGCCGAACGTTACCGTCGAGCGCGGGAATAGGATTCGCGAAAGCGATCGACGAGATCGATCCGCCGGTATACGGCCCGATTCCGGGCAATTTTTTTAAGCGGTTCAGGTCGGCGGGAAGCTCCCCGCGAAAGTCGCGGACGATGATCTCCGCCGCGCGGCGGAGCGAACGGGCGCGCGAATAGTACCCGAGCCCTTCCCAGATTTTTAATACGTCCGTTTCCGACGCTTCCGCTAACGCCTCGACGGTCGGGAACGTTTCGAGCCAGCGCCGGTAATACGGGACGACGGTTTCGACGCGCGTCTGTTGAAGCATAATTTCAGCGATCCAAACGCGGTAGGGCGTTCGGTCTTTTCGCCAGGGCAGGTCGCGCCCATGGCGATCGAACCACGCGATCAGCCGCGCGGGGAGTTGTTCGAAACCGGGGTTCATGCCGGGTTATAGCTGAAATTCGTTCCGCGCCGGAACGAGTTTCTCCTGAAAATCGGTTACGTACGTTTGAAGCCGCTCGACGAGTTCGTTCCATTCGGCGGAGTTCATCCGTTCTTCGGCTTCTATCTCGCCGGGGAGGAGCGCCGAGACCATGACCTGAGGCCGGTCGCCGTAGACGGTCGCCCAAGCGTCGTTCAGCTCGAAGCCTAATCGATTCATATTCGGGACGAATTTTCGGACCAGAAATTCGAAATATTCCTGCTCATGATTCGGGAGAATGTTCCAGGTCATGATCAGTTTAAGCTTCATTCTCGTCTCCGTCGCTTTCTTCGCTTTCGCCCGATCCCGAAAGCGGGTGGTTTAAGATGACGACTTTCGTCTCTTCCGGGAGATTGGCGGGATTGGAGATTTTGAAACTGTTCATGACGTCTTCCGTCTGGGAAATCCCCATTTCTTTCAGGAATTTTCCGAGCGGGTCCAGTTCGACTTTGCTGAGCGGATCGCTGTACGCCATCGGAATGACGATATTCGGTTTGATCATGCTGATCAGTTCGACCGCTTCAGGGGCGGAAAGCGATCCGTTCCCGCCGATCGGGATGAGCATGATATGAGCCGTTCCGAAAGATTCGATCTCGGACATGGTCGGGATATAGTCGAGCTTACCGAGATGAGCGACGAAAATCCCGTTCATTTCGATGACGAAAACGGTATTGCTGCCGCTTCCGCGCGCGTAGTCCTGATAACCGTCGATGAAGATATGATTGATTTCGTATTCGCCGGGACCGGTGATGACGAACGGGTTGCTTTTGGCGTTTCGGACGGCGGATATGCAGCGGTGGTGCGGCGAGTCGACGGACGAAGTTACGATATCCGCTTTCAGCTTTAAAGGTTCAAAGCCGGTTTCAGCGGCATCATACGGATCGCAGACGATCGTTCCCATCCCCCTTTCCGTCAGCCGAAAACAGGAATGACCATACCAAGTTATTTCCATGAACCCTCCGAAGTTTTACAATTCTTTAACGTTTTAATTATACCCGACCGGCGCGGCCGCGGTTCGAAGACCCGATCGTTTCGTTTCGGGAAACGGCGGAACGGCCCCTTTTCGTAAGAAAAAGAAAAACCCGTCCCAACGGGAACGGGTCAAACTGACATTTTCGCAAGAGGGCTTGGCTTACTCGCTGAGCGCGGGTTCGTTCTGTTTCCGCTGGCGGAAAACGATTCGTCCGCGGGTCAGATCGTATGGCGACATTTCGACGCGAACCTGATCGCCGAGGAGGATGCGGATGTAAAACTTGCGCATCCGGCCGGACAGATAAGCTAAAACTTCATGTCCGTTTTCCAAACGGACGCGGAACTGGGTTCCGGGTAACGCTTCTATGATTGTACCGTCAACGGTAATCTTGTCTTCTTCTTTCGCCATAACCTTCCTGTTTCTTGCTTGATTTCCGCGGACAGACCGCGATTAATCTTTGTTCGATACCGTGCGTCGCTTCAGGCGGCGCAACGTTTTGTTTCGTTCGACGCGGTTGGTTTCGCTTTTCGAAACGAACCATCGCTTGCGGCGAACCGTACTCAGGATACCGCTTTTGACGATCTTCTTTCGGAAGCGTTTTAAAAGCTGATCCTGCGATTCGTTCTGTCGTAAAACTACGCTTGTCATCTCTCTCACCTCCCCTCGCGTTCAGGGTTGAAGTTGAAGGGCGGTACGTACGCACTTCGAAATCGGGTCGTTTTTCGAACCCTAAGAATCAAATTCTAATCGCGTTTGAACGTTTTGTCAATTTGAGCCGAGCGGGTTAAGCGCGGCCGCGCTTAATACACGTAAATCTGGACGGTCAGGACGGTTCCGAACGACAAGTTATTATCGGCGAAGAGCTTCCAGCGTCCCTCGTACATCCCGGCTTCTTCCGGCGCGATCAGGTCAAGGGCTAAAACGACGTTTTCGCCGACCCTGGCGTTCGGAACGGCTGCGACCGCCGGCGAGCCGAACGCTTCGCCGGAAATAAAGCGCAGCTTATATTTTTCATTCCAATTGCAGGAGCTGTTGTTGCGCAGTTCCCATTTTTTCGTAAACGGCGCGCCGCGCGCTAAAACGGTTCCGTCGGGAATCGTCAGATCGTCGATGAAATAATAACTGTCGGTACAGCGCGTCGGCGTAATCGTCGGGACGAGCGTTGAAGCGTCCCGGGTCGGGAGCGGCGCGGTCGGGACCGGCGTTTCGGTTTCCGACGGCGTCGGCTGCGGATTCGGGTCAAGCTGAAGCTTCAGCTGCGCGCAGCCGGAAAGAGCGAGCGCGCAGATCGCCCCAACCAGAACCAGGAGATATTTCCGCGGATTCGTCATTCCCGTTCCTTTTCCGTTCACGTTATCGACCCCAACTCGAATTTTAACGCCAATCGAATTTCCGAAGCGGCTCGATCAGCTCATGCGCGGTCAGGTCGAGATGGATCGGCGTTACCGAGATATTTCCGCGCGCAATTTCGCCGCAGTCGCTTCCTTCCATCCGGTCTCCCGAAGGCATTTCGCCGCCGAACCAGTAATACGGCCGTCCGAACGGGTCGATGCGTTTGACGAGTTCGTCGTGATAGATACGTTCGCCTTGTTTCGTGACGACGAAACGCGCTTCTTTCTCTTTTAATAAAGCCGGGTTCGGAAAGTTGAAATTCAAGATCGTGAACGGCGGCAGCGCGATATCGAGGAATTTTCGAATCGCGCGTTTCAGGTACGGACGCAGCAGCGCGCAGTTTTCTTCAAAGTCCCCCTTGAAACCGTCGATCGAGAAAGCGGCGGCGCGTATTCCCCAAATCGTCGCTTCGAGCGCGGCGGTCACGGTTCCGGAATAGGTAATATCGCGGCTGGCGTTGCTGGCCGGGTTAACGCCGGAAAGGACGACGTCGATCTTTCGATCGAGGAACCCGAGCCCTGCCAGCGCGGAGCAGTCGGACGGCGTATGGGCGCAGGCGAAAGCGGGAACGCCGGCGACCGGCGGAGCCGGATCCGCGCGCATCGACCGACCCAAGGTTTTCTGATGGCCGGTCGCGGACCAATTCCGATCGGGCGCGATCACGGCAGCGTTTCCAAACTCTTTAGAGACGTCGGCGAGGAGCGCGAGGAGCGGCGACGAAATCCCGTCGTCGTTGGTGACGACGATTTCAAGCGGTTTTATCATGAAGATTCCCTTTCGATCGGTTCGTTCGGACGGAGCGGGTTCGCGGCGCGGACTTCTGTATCCGGACTCGCGCTGAGCGCGGCCGCGCTGAAAATCAATCCGGCGCCGAGAAGCTGGATCGGCTCGGATTTTTCGTGAAGAATGAGGATGCCGGCGATCATGGCGAAAACGGCTTCCAGGCTGAGGATGTTGGCGGCGTGCGCCGGGTTGGCGCGCTTGATCCCCAGCGCCTGAAGCGTGAACCCGGCGGCGACCCCGGCCAATCCGGAAAAGACCAGGAGCGGGATATTGCCGCGAACCGGCGCGATCGCGGCATGATCGAATATCAGCCAGGACGCCAGGTTCAACAGCGCGCAGACGAAGAATTGACCGGCGGAAAAGACGAACGGATCCATGTCATGGATATAAATTTTTGTCGTCAGCATTTGAACCGCCCAAAAAACGGCCCCGCCGAAGACGATCAGGTCTCCGAGCGTGAATTTTTCGAGTCCGCGTCCGCCCGTCGCCAGCAGGTACAGCCCGATCAGCGCCAGCGCGGCGGCGATCAGGATATTCCGCGTCAGCTTTGTCCGTAAAAACAACGCGGAAAGAAACGGGACGAGGATAACGTAAAGCGTCGTGATGAATCCGGCGTTCCTGACGGTCGTCATGGCGATCCCGATCTGCTGCAGCGTTGCGGCAGCGAAAATAATCGTTCCGTTGATAACGATTCCGACGATTTCTTGTCTCCGTTTCGGAAAACGGAAGCGCGCCAAAGCGAAAATAGATATCCCGGCGATCAGGTAGCGCCAGCCGTTAAAGGCAAACGGGGTCATCCGATCGGCGGCTAACTTCTGGGGGATAAAGGCGATTCCCCAGAGCAACGCCGACAGGAACAGCATCGCGGTCGCCAGCGCGCGGCGGCGCGAATCATGATTTTCGATCGCAGGCGTCCCTTTCATTCTCTTCCTGGCCGCGCGTATCAGAGCGCTTTCATCTTTTTGACGTTCGCGCGGTGAGCGGAGCGGTCGACGGCGGCTAATTTCGCCGTCGGAATCGTCTTCCCTTCGATCAACGCGCTCAGATAATCGGCGCTCCGATGTAGCAGCTCGACGCCGCCGATTTCTCCATGGCCGGGAATGACGGTTTTTACGCGCGGATCTTCCGCCCATTTCCGCAAAGCGGCGATCCAGCCGGGAACGAGCCGGGCTTCGTTAACTTGCGGGACGGTTTCGACCGCGTCGCCGACGAGTAAAACGCCGTCCGCGGCGCAAAAACCGAAAATCGAATCGGGCGTATGGCTCGGAACGGAGGTCAGTTCGAGCGTCTTTCCGCCTAAGTCAAGCGCGATCGGCTGATCAAAGACAAAATCAGGCGGCTCGATCGTAACGTTTGCGAAAAAGTTGTTGTAACGCTTGTTGTAGCGTTTGAGCAGTCCGGGCAGTTCGTTCAAAACGCGGTCGTTGGCGAGGTGGTGCGCGATGATCGCGTCGAACGGGAAAGCGCTCGTCCCCCAGCAATGATCCCAGTCGGCGTGCGATAATACGGCTACGGCGCGGTGATCGCGCGGGACGAGTTCGTCGATAAAGTAGAGGTCTTCCGGTTTCGAAAGCGTATCCCAAACGACGGTGGTCGTCTCGCCGCGCAGGATTGCGCCGTTGACGATCCAGCCGTCGCCGGGCAGGTAATTCGCCCGTGTCAGGAACAGGTTTTCGCTGAGTTTCTGGCAGTTCTGTTGCATAAGTCCGAAAATTATAATTTGAAAAGCCGGCTGCGCGTTGAATTGGAGCTGTTTAATGTGTTGAGAACGCGGGGAAAAAATCGCGGCTTCCGTTCCGGATCGGACCGTACGTCACGCGTTGAAACTTCCCTGTCCGCAACAGCGTTTATAATTCACGGCATGGATGCGCGGCGGAATATCGAGATGACCGACGCGGGAATCGCCGATTTTATGGCGGTTTCGCGTTTGGAGAAGGACTGTTTCGGCGTTGACGCCTGGTCGTTTTTGGATCTGATTCCGGTTTTGACGAACGGGAACGTTTTCCGGCGGAAACTGGTTGAAGCGGGCGGAAAGCGGCTCCTCGGATTCGCCGCCGTCGAGTTTGACCGTGCGGATCGCTGCGGCTTTCTGCTGACGATCGGCGTTGCGGGACCGTCGCGCCGTTCCGGTCTCGGTTCGCTGCTGATGCGCGAATGTGAGAATGCCTGCGCGCGTTTTTTTTCGCCGGGACGGATGAAATTGACGGTGGCGGTCGAAAACGAGGGCGCGATCGCGCTCTATCGGAAATTCGCTTATCGGACGGTCGGACGGATCGAGGATTATTACGCCGCGGGGAGAGCGGCTTATTTAATGGAAAAGAATTTATGAACGAAGGGCTCCGAAAACGGATGATTGAAGGCGTCCTGATCGCGGTTATCCTGATCGGGATATTTTTTCGCTTTTATAACTTGAATTGGGATGACGGCGCGCTGCTGCATCCGGACGAATACGGGTTTACCAATACGCTGACGCGCCTTTCGTTCCCGCGTTCGCTCGGCGACTATTTCAATACGCGGCTCTCGCCGATTTCCCCGTATGACAAGTATGACGAAGCGGGATTGAAAAGCGTAGACGGTCCGGATAACCGTATGCGCTGGGGCCAGCTTCCGATCCTGATGATCCGGCTGACGACCGAAGTTTTCGGGACGACCGGCTATAACGAAGCGCGCATGACGGGACGCGTTTTATCGGCGCTGGCGGATGTCGGGTCGCTGCTGCTGCTGGTCCTGATCGCGCGGCTGTTGTTCCGCGACGCGTTGACGGCGCTGTTGGCGGCGGCGTTCAGCTCGCTCGCCGTCATGCAGATTCAGCAGTCGCATTTCGCGACTTCGGATAATTTCGCCGTCTTCTTCGTGATGCTGACGCTGTATGCGGCGGCGAAGATCGCGGTTCATCCGGCGTTTGAGCGCCCGCCGGCCGGCGGCGCTTACCGGGCCGCGCGCGGGGGCTATCGCCGTTTTATGCTGTTCGGGTTGTTTTTAGGGATGGCGGCGGCCTGTAAGATTAATCAGGTCGTGGTCGCGATCGTTATTCTTCCGGCGGCGTTTTTGTCGATCGCCGACGTAAAAGTGTCCAGCCGCGGCGAATTCAACGCGCTGCTGACGAAGACGGTCGGGCTCTGTTTCCTGGCGGCGCTTTGCTCGATTCTGGCGTTTCGGATTTTTCAGCCGATGAGTTTTCGCGCCGAAGTTGGGAATACCGGTTTTCTGACGTGGCGCCCGAATAAGGATTGGCTCGACTCGATGGCGGTTTCGGCGATCGAATCGAGCGGCCTGGGCGGCGGTCCGCCCGCGGAACAATGGGCGCACCGGATCCCGATCGTCTTTCCGCTGGTCAACATGATCGGCTACGGGATGGGGTTCCCGTTGGGAGCGACCGTTTGGGCGCTGATGGCCGCCGCCGCGGTTCATCTCTTCCGCATGAAAGAAGAATGGCGTGCGATCCTGATCCCGTTCGTCTGGTCGTTCGTCTTTTTCGCTTTTATGGGGACGCGCTTCGTTAAGAGTATCCGTTACATGCTGCCGGTTTATCCGACGCTGTGCCTCGTCGCTGCCTGGGGCTTGGTCCGCATGACGCGTTCGCGGAAAAAGGGGCTGCGTTTGTTGGGCGGCGTTTGGATCGCCGCCGCGCTGATCGGAGCCGGGACGTGGGCGCTGACTTTCGTTCGGACGGTTTACGATCAGCCCCATTCCCGCGTCGAGGCGGTGCGTTGGATCTATCGCCAGATCCCGGGCGCGATTCAGTTTGAAAGCGCGCTTGGTAAGACGGGCGGCGCGGTCGCGGACGGAACGGATATCGTTCGCGTCGCGGCGGCGGATTTGATCCTGATAACGCCCGACGATCCATTCCGGACTCATTTCACGGTTGCGGAGCCGGTCGTCGCGCGCGCGCTGCGTCTGGCGAAGGTCGAAATTGACGGCGGCGTCCCGAACGCGAAACTGAGCGTCGTTGTCCGCGGCGCAGGCGGAGCGACAGTTTATCAGTCCGACGCCGTATTGACCGGGAGCGGCGCCGCGTCGGAAACGATTCTGCCGTTGGAAGCGGCGCTGCCGTTAGATTCCGGCTCCTATGAATTGGAGCTGGCGGCGGATACGGAAGTCCGGCTGCGGCGGAACGTGATCGCGAACGAGAGTTGGGACGAGGGACTGCCGTTCCGTCTGGACGGGATCGATCCGTTCGGCCAGCTTTACAGCGGCATCACGAACGAGGTCCGCTGGAGCGATTCGGAGGGAAAAAAGGAGATGTTCCTGTCCGTGCTGGATCGGGCGGATTACCTGATCGTTCCGAGCCAGCGTTCGCTTTGGTCGGCAGTTCGGATTCCGAAGACATATCCGATGACGCTGCGTTACTATGAATCGTTATTTGACGGAAGCCTCGGTTTCGAGAAAGCGGCCGAATTTTCGCGTCCGTTCCGGATCGGGAAATTTTATCTTTCGGATCTGATCGGGAGAATCGGGATCGGCGCCGCGCCCGAGCTGCCGATTTATAACTTAAGCCTTTTCGCGGCGGAAGAAGCTTTCAGCGTTTATGACCATCCGCCGGTCTGGATTTTTAAAAAGCGGGCGGATTTCAGTTTGGAAAACGCGGCTGAAATCCTGAACGGCGTCGATCTGGCGGCGGTCGAGGTACAGGGTCCGCGCGACGCGGTCTGGGAGAAGGGATACGCCGAGCCGTATTTATTTTAATTTTAGCGCTTTAGGGCGTTGAATCGGGATTCTGTTATAATTGACGCGGTTTTGAAAATAGCCGGCGCGAACGAAGGCGCGGCGCGGATAATCAACTTCCGCTCATGCGGAATCGTTTAGCTTTTCGCGTGATAGAATTCGAAAGACTATAACTTAATCGGAGTTTGCGTGTTAGAGATTATTGGAAATGCGGTTTCGTTGGGGATTCTTTGGGCTGTCTTGGCCATCGGCGTATACGTAACGTACCGGATGCTGGATATTGCCGATCTGTCGTGCGAGGGCGTTTTCCCGTTGGGGGCGGCGATTACGGCGCGATTCATTTCGCAAGGCGGCGATCCCTTTTTAGCCTGTCTGTTGTCGATTTTAGGCGGCGGTTTGGCTGGCGCGGTAACCGGGATCATGCATACGCGCCTTAAAATTCCGATTCTGCTGTCCGGGATTTTGTCGATGACCGGGCTGTATTCGATTAATTTGCGCGTGTTGGGAAAAGCCAATATTTCGCTGCTGCGTATTCCGACGATGTACTCAAAATTTCAAGGCGTCAGCGGCGTCGGTTCAAGCGCCGCGACGTTCGCGGTCGGGTTGGCGGCGGTGACGCTGATCGTCGTGATCCTCTGGTGGTTCTTCAACACTGAGTTGGGTTACTCGCTGCGCGCGACCGGGAACAACGTCAACATGATCCGCGCGATGGGCGTCGATACCGATACGATGTTCATGATCGGACTGATTATCAGCAACGCGCTGATCGGGCTCGGCGGCGCGCTGATCGCGCAGAAGCAGAGTTACGCGGATATCGGGATGGGAACCGGGACGATCGTTATCGCGCTGGCGTCGGTCATTATCGGCGAAGTCCTTTTCGGCCGGAACTCGGTCCTTCAGCATATGATTTCCGTATTCCTTGGCTCGATCGTCTACCGGATTATCATCTCGCTGATTCTCGAAATCGACTTTACGGTTCCCCTGTTCGGGCGTTCGTTCGAGATTGCCGTTGAACCGACGGACTTGAAACTGTTTACGGCGATTTTGGTCGCCGCCGCGTTGTCGCTGCCTGTGCTTTCAAAGCGGATTCAGGCGCGCCGGGCGTTGAGCGCGAGAGGCGAACCGAAAGAGGAGGGCGCTGCCGATGCTAAACGTTAATTCGATCACGAAGGTATTCGATCCGGGGTTGGTCAGCGAGAAAGTCGCGCTGAACCGTCTGAATTTAACGATGGCGGAAGGCGATTTTATCACGATTATCGGCGGGAACGGCGCGGGAAAATCGAGTCTTCTCAACGCGATCGCAGGGAAATTTTTCTGCGACGCGGGGACGATTTCGATCGCCGGGAACGATATTACCGCTTTCCCCGAATTTAAGCGGGCGCAGTGGATCGGACGCGTTTTTCAGGATCCGATGATGGGAACGGCGTCCAACATGACGATCGAGGAGAATTTATCGATCGCGATCCGGCGCGGGAAAAACCGAACGCTGAATTGGGGGATCGGGAAAGGCGAGAAAGAGCTGTTTTACGATCAGCTTCGTCAGCTCGATCTGGGTCTGGAAGAGCGGCCGCGCGCGAAAGTCGGTCAGCTTTCCGGCGGTCAGCGGCAGGCGCTGACGCTGCTCATGGCGACGATCCGTAAGCCGAAGCTGCTCCTGCTGGACGAGCATACGGCGGCGCTCGACCCGAGCACAGGGCGGAAAGTCCTTGAGTTGACCAATAAGCTCGTTTCGGAAGAAAATTTGACCGCGCTGATGGTGACCCATAATATGCGCGACGCGCTGGCGTTCGGGAACCGCACGATCATGATGCATGAAGGGCGGATCATCGCCGATATCCGCGCTGACGAGAAAAAGCGCATGGAGGTTGACGACCTGATCGCGCTGTTTGAGAAGAGTTCGAAGAGCGCGCTGGCGAACGACCGAATGCTGCTGGGGTAACGGACGGGCGTATGATTCGCGTAGTTTCAGCGGAGAATCTTCAATATTTGAAGACGCTTCCGTCGGAATCGATCAACCTGATTTATATTGATCCGCCGTTCAATACCGGCCGCGACCAGTGCCGGAAACAATACCGCATGACCCGTTCCGATTTGGGGAAACGCGTCGGCTTCCAAGGTTTTACGTATATCGGCGAACTGCTGAGCGAACGGCGTTACGCCGACGATTTCGATAACTATTTGGAATTTTTATATCCGCGTCTGGTCGAATCGTACCGCCTCCTGAAAGCGGACGGTTCCTTTTATTTCCATATCGATTATCGCGAGGTGCATTATTGCAAGGTGCTGATCGACGGGATTTTCGGGCGCGAATCGTTTATGAACGAGATTATCTGGGCGTACGATTTCGGCGGCCGTTCGAAGAAAAAATGGCCTGCGAAACACGATAACATCCTATATTACGTCAAAGATCCGGCGAATTATACGTTTAACTACGACGCCGTCGACCGGCTCCCGTACATGGCGCCGGGGTTGGTCAGCGCGGCGAAACGCGCGGCCGGAAAATTCCCGACCGACACCTGGTGGCACACGATCGTTCCGACCAGCGGGCAGGAAAAGACCGGCTATCCGACGCAAAAGCCGCTCGGCATCTTGCGCCGGATCATCCGCGCGTCTTCGAATCCGGGCGATTTGGTCCTGGACTTTTTCGCGGGAAGCGGAACGACCGGCGCGGTTTGCGCGGAAGAGGGGCGCGATTGTATTCTGGTTGATGAAAATCCGGAAGCGATCGCCGTCATGATGAATCGGATCGAGGGCGCGGAATTATGCTCTATTTAGTCGCGACGCCGATCGGAAATTTAGGCGATATGACGCTGCGCGCGCTGGAAACGCTGCGCGCGGCCGATCTGGTCGTTTCCGAGGATACGCGGAAGACAGGAATGCTGCTGCATCATTTTTCGATCAAGCAGCCGCAGTTATCGTTCCGCGAGGATAACGAGGCGCGGGCGCTGCCGAAAGTCATGGACGCGCTTCGCGAAGGACGGAACGTCGCTCTCGTTTCCGACGCCGGTTCGCCGTCGATTTCCGACCCGGGTTTTACGCTTGTCCGCGCCTGCTTAAATGAGGGGATCGCGGTCAGCGCCGTCCCCGGTCCGACGGCGGTCGTGACGGCGCTGACGCTTTCCGGCCTCCCGGTTCATTCGTTTACTTTCCGGGGGTTCCCGCCGCGGAAACCCGGCCCGCGCCGGCGCTTCCTGGAAGCCGACCTTCGCTCGCCGCATACGCTCGTTTTTTATGAAAGTCCGCACCGTTTAGCCGATTTTCTTCGGGACGCGCTCGACGTTTACGGGGACCGAGACGCCGCCGTCGCGAACGACTTGACGAAGCTTTTCGAACGCGTCGATCGCGGCAGGCTCAGCGAACTCCTCACGCGTGTTCTCGAAACCGGACCGCGCGGCGAATATACCGTCGTTATCGCCGGAGCGGCGGAAGAACCCGACGCGGCGCGGATGGAACGCGCTGAAAAGAAACGCCGCTATCGCGAGATGAGCCGCCGCGGTCAAGGAGCCGAATCGTTGGCGGCCGAGGATCCGTACGGCCCGTCGGAATGGCTCGGCGTTGAGCTGAGCGGCGACGATATCGGCGGAACGCTGTCCTGATTCATGCATCGGTTTTTCTTATCCCCCGACTTTTTTTCCGGCCGGAAGGTTTCCTTCCCGATCGAAACGGCGAACCAGATCCGCCGCGTCCTGCGGCTCGAAAGCGGAACGCGCGTCGTCGCGCTCGATAACGGCGGGCGCTCGTTTACGGTTCGGCTTTCGATCGTCGGGAAAGACGTTTCCGGCGAAATCGAAAGCGAGCTGTCCGAGGATCATGAATCGCCGTATCGACTGACGTTGCTGACGCCGTTGACGCGGCGCGAGAAATTTGAATGGATATTACAGAAATGCACAGAGGCCGGCGCCGCGCGCTTTATCCCAACCGTATCGGAACGCAGCCTGGTCCGTCTCGCCGACGAAGGGCCGGAGAAGCGCGAACGGCGCGAGAAAATTATCCGTGAAGCCGCGGAACAATCGAACCGTACCCGAATCCCGGACCTCGGCGAGTCTTCCGGTCTGGCGGACGCTTTGACGATTCCGACGGAAGCGGACGCGCTGAAGATCTTTTTCTGGGAAAGGGCGGAGGACGCAACGCTCAAGGAACTATTGACCGCGGTGGAAGCGCGCCCGCTTCCGAATCAGATTCTTCTCGCCGTCGGGCCTGAAGGCGGCTATTCGGACGCGGAAGCGGCGTCCGCGCGGGCGGCCGGATGGCGGATTGCGACGCTGGGGAAACGGATCCTGCGCATGGAGACGGCGGCGCTGGCGGCGGTTCTTCTGACAAATTACGGTTTGAACGGCTGAACTGTTGATATAATTGATCAAAGCCGGACTGTGAGAACGGGCCGGTTTGATTGGTTGACGAATACGTTTTTTCAAAGTCGCGCGGCCGTTTCTTTGCGGAATGCATTCTTTAACGAATTAAACCGGGATTCATAACCGTTCTCAATCGTTTTTTGACGAGGAGAATTTTGGATGAAGCGAAACGCACCTTTTGAATTGCCCGAAGAATTTTCGAAACGGATCAATCTGCCGTTTAACGACGGCCTGTTGCTGTACCGGGCGTTAACGCACCGGTCGTTCCTGAACGAACACGCCGACGCGATCGAAGATAATCAGCGGCTCGAATTTTTGGGCGACGCGGTTTTGGGTTTCGTCGTCGGCGCCTGGCTGTATAACGCTATGCCTGAAATGGCGGAAGGAGACCTGACGAAATATCGCTCCGCGCTGGTTCATACGGCGCAGCTGGCGACGTTCGCGCGCGAGATCGATTTAGGCCGCGCGCTGCGTCTGGGTCGCGGCGAAATTATCGCCGGCGGACGGACGAAAACGCCGATTCTGTGCGACGCCTTCGAAGCGCTGGTGGGCGCGCTGTATCTCGACCAGGGGTTGGAAGCGGTTAAGGATTTCCTGCGTCCGATGATGACCGAGGCGCTCGACGATATCGTCGCGAATCGAAAGGGCGAGAATCCGAAAAGTCAGCTTCAGGAGATTCTCCAGGCGCGCGGTCAGGACGTTCCGCGCTATTCGGTCGTTCATGAATCGGGACCGGATCACGCGAAAGTTTACGAGATCGAAGTTATCGTCGGGGAGCGCGTCGTCGGACGCGGGAAAGGATCGAGCAAGCAGGCGGCGACGAAAAGCGCGGCGCTTGACGCGTTGGCGAATTTGAGCCTTTTCGATTCCGAGGCCGTTTGATCGGCGTTCGTCCATATTTACGTCATCTTCTGTTTATGGCATGTCAACGAAATTAAAATCGCTCGAACTTCAAGGTTATAAGACCTTCGCGCAGAAAATCCGTCTGGAATTTCCGGGCGCGATCACGGCGATCGTCGGGCCGAACGGTTCCGGTAAATCGAACGTTTCCGACGCGATCCGTTGGGTATTGGGAGAACAGTCGTATTCCCTCTTGCGCGGACGCAAGACGATGGACATGATTTTCTCAGGTTCGGATCAGAAAGCGCGCGCCGGGATGGCCTCCGTAACGATCACGTTTCAGAATGAGGACGGTTGGCTCCCGATCGATTATGACGAGGTCGCTTTAAGCCGGCGCGCGTACCGAAGCGGCGAAAACGAATATCACCTGAACGGGCAGCGCGTCCGTCTCAAGGATATTAACGAGCTGCTCGGACGGTCGGGGCTGGCGGAGCGAACGTATACGATTATCGGGCAGGGCCTGATCGATACGGCGCTGGCGCTGAAAGCCGACGAACGGCGCAGCTTTTTCGAAGAAGCGGCCGGAATCGGTCTTTTCCGCGGCCGGCGCGACGAGGCGGTCCAGCGTCTGGACCAGACGAAGCGCAATTTGGAGCGGATCAGCGATATTCTGGCCGAGCTCGAGCCGCGCTTGAACTCGCTCGCGAAACAGGCGAAACGAGCCAAAGATTACGAGACGCTGAAAGCCGATTTGAAGCTGCTGCTGCGCGATTGGTACGGTTATCATTGGCATAAAGCGCAGGGCGAACTATCGGCGGCGATCCGCGGCTCGGAAGCGCAGGCGAAAGTCGCGGCCGAGGCGCGGACGCGCCAGAGCGAAAAAGAACAGCTGGTTAACGAGGTTCAGGCGCGGATCAAAGCGGAACGGGACGCGATCGGCGAACTTCACCGCGCCTTAGCTCAGGTTCACAGCGTCCGCGAACGGGCGGCGCGCGAAGGGGCGATTCTTTCCGAACGGCTGATCGCGGCCGACCGCGCCTTGAAGCAGTTCGACGAAGAGAGCGAATTGAACCGCGTCGAACTCAACCATCAGGAAGAACGGCTCGCGCAGGCGGACGGCGAGATCGCCGCGATCCAAGCAACGCTCGAAACGGCCGCCGCGGAAAAAGAAAAGCAAGAAAAAGAACTCAGGGACCAGCAGGAAGAACTCGGTTCGCTGCGGCGTAAATTATCCGATCGGCGCAACCAAAACGCGGCGAAAGAGAACGAGAAAATACGCGTCAAGGCGCGTTTAGACGAGGCTCAGGAGCGGCTTCGCTCGCTCGACGATTCGAACCGGACGCTGACCGAAGGGGTTCAGGCTGCGCAGGCGGAATTAGATACGCTGCGCGAAAAATTAACGCGCGCCGCCGCCGCGGTCTCGGATCATGAAAGCGAGCATAAGACGGCGACGGAAGCGCTGAACGCGATCCGGCAGGAAGCCGCGGCGCTGGCGGCGGAACGCGGTTCGGTTCAGGCGCGCCTGAACGAAATCCGCGCCGAACGTTCCCGGAAAAAAGCGCGCCTCGACGTCTTAGAAAGCGCGGAAGCGAATTTGACCGGCGTCAATCAGGGCGCGCAGTTTTTAGTCGACGCGGCGAAAAAACGCCTGCTGACGCGGGCGGTCGCGACGATCGGGGCGCTTTTCCGTTTCCCTCGTGAAATCGAGACTGCCGCCGCGGCCGTCTTGGGCGACGCGTTGGACGGGGTGATCGTTTCGGAAGCCGATTGGGATAGCGCCGTGCGGCTTCTCCGATCCGGGAATAACGGCCGCGTCGTGATTTCCGACGCGGCGGCGAACGCCCCGGCGCGGCTCCCGGAGCGGAACCGGGCTTTGATCGACGCGGGCTGCGTCCCGATGACGGATTTTGTCGACGCGGACGCGGCGGATCAGTCGCTGGCGCGGCGCTTTTTCGGGTCGGCGTACTTGATTCCGGAGACGGACGCTGATAAAGCGTTTCGGACCGCCGCAGCGCTGCGTTCCGCGTTGAGGAGCGGAGAAACGCTTACGACGGTTGCCGGCGAACGGTTCGCGGGGGACGGGTTGTTGGTCGCCGGCGCGAATCCGAAAGTCGCGCTCTTGTCACGGAAACGCGAGATGCGCGAGCTGACGGCGGAAATCGCGCGGAGCGAGGCGGAGGAAACGGCGGAAGTCGGGAAGTTGGAGGCTTTGACGACGCGGCTGACGGAAAACGAATCGAGTCAGGCGCGAACGGCCGAGACAAGGAAACAGCTGGCGGCGGCGCTCGAAACCGACCGGAAAGCCTTGAATAAGATTCAGATCGACGTCCAAAAGCAGGAACAGTTCCTGACGTTCCAGCGGCAGCGGATTCAGGAAAACCGGACGCAGCGCGAGAAGCTGAAGATCCAGGTCGCTGCCGACGGTCAGAGCCTGACGCAGCTGGACGCGGCGCTCGATACGTTCCGGGCGGAAATCCGTTCGCTTCAGGACGCGATTCACGCGATCCGCCTGGACGAACTTCAGAACCAGGTCCAGTTTTGGACGATCGAATATCAGGTCAACGTCAAATCGATCCGCGAGGCGCGCGCGCGCGCGAAGGACGCGGCGGAACAGATTGAACGCGGCCGTGCCCGTATCGCGGCGAACGCCGAAAAAGCGGCGGCGATCGAGAGCGAGATGAAAGAGATCCGCTCGCGCGGCGAAGCGCTGAAAATTGAAGAAGCGAACAGCGACGCGGAGACGAAGCTGATCGAGAGCGAGATTAAGCCGGCGGAAGAGCGTTTAATCGCGGCGGAAACGGCGGCCTCGTCGGCGCAGAACGAATTTCAAATCGCTCAGCAGCGCGCCGGCGCGGCGGAAAAGAGCCTGATGATGGCGCAGCTGGAAGTATCGCGGCTGCAAAGCGGGTTGGACACGCTGAAATCGCGGATTGAGGATGATTTCGGGTTGGTTTCGTTCGATTTCGCGGAAAAGGTGATCGGTCAGTCGCCGCTGCCGTTAGGCGATCTCGTATCCGAGCTGAAACCGATCGAAGAAATTCCCGATACGTTGAGCGACCAGATCGTGCGGATGAAGACCTCGCTTCAACGTATGGGCCCGATCAATCCGGAGGCGGTTAAAGAATTTGACGAGGTTCAGGAACGGTATGACTTTTTGAAAACGCAGCTGGCGGACGTCCGCCAGGCGGATAAGGATCTGCGCGAGGTCATCGTCGAACTTGAAGAAATGATGCGCAGCGCGTTTCAAACGACGTTCGAAAAGGTTCAATCCGAGTTCAAGGAGCTGTTTACGCGGCTTTTCGGCGGCGGTTCCGCGAAACTGGTTCTGACCGATCCCGACGACCTGAACAGTTCCGGGATCGACATTCAGGCGAAACTGCCGGGACGCCGCGAGCAGGAATTATCGCTGCTGTCCGGCGGCGAACGCAGCCTGACGGCTGTGGCGCTGGTTTTTTCGCTGCTGCGCGTTTCGCCGACGCCGTTCTGCGTCTTCGACGAGGTTGACGCCGCGCTCGACGAAGCGAACGTCGGGCGGTTCTGCGAACTGCTGCGCGAGTTGAGTAAAGAGATTCAGTTTATCCTGATTACGCATAACCGCAACACGGTCGAGACGGCGGACGTTATTTACGGCGTGACGATTTCGAAGGAGTCGATTAGCCAGGTGGTAAGCCTGCGCCTCGACGACGTCGACCAGTCGTATTACAATCGGGCGTAAGCTTTTTCGGGGTTCAAGCCCCGCGGGCTTTGAGAGCCGGGTAAACCTGTTTCCCTACGACCATGCTGAACGGCTTTTCGAATTCTTTATCCAAATAATCCTGATAAGTTCCCGGCGCGATAAAGCCCTTGACGCTCAGGATATCCGTTCCGGCTTTCCCGACGACCGAATCGGCTAACAGGACGCAATTCGTCGAAAGAACGAAGTAGGTTTTAAACTTGGATGAAACGAATTTGAAAAATTCCGCGCCGATATCGCGCCTTAGCCGGTAAGCGTACATTTCCTGAGGCTCGCCTTGCGCGTCTTTCGTCAGTTTTTCCGCGCCGGGTTCCCAAGGGGTCGTCAGGCTTTCCAGGTAAGCCAGCTGTTTTTCAATCGCGGCTTTCTGGGCTTCGTTCAGCGCGATGCGGTATCCGAATAAGGTCTTGCCTTCCCGGTTGCAATATTCGATATACGGTTCGCGATCCGCCTTGTAGAGGACGCCGTCGCCGATCGCGCCGCCGAATTTCTCCGAAGCGACGTCGTACGATCCGAACGAGTAAACCCGATCCTGATAACTCAAGTCGACATGTCCGACGATTCCCAGCCCGGATTCTTTGACATGAACGAACATTTCCAGCGCGGTATCGTCCCGATCCGTCTTGCTGATTTGGTAGCTCCCGCTCGGATCGCCGGCGTTTTCCGCCAGAAAATCGTTGATTTTTTTCAGCGTCGCGCGGGGAATCAGCGCGGCCAGCGCGAAGGGAAGGCTTACGCGGACATATCTTTCCAGATGATTTTTATCGATTTCCTTCTCGAAAAGAAGACCGTCGCGAATATTCGTCAATCCGTAAAGGATCAGGTAACCGCCGACAACCGCGAGTTGGAAATTCATATTTCCGCTTACGGAGAAAAGGCTCGTCCCGCCTAAGCATAGGAGCAATACGCCGTCGATCAACAGCCTGGCTCTCGGACGGATCCCGTCTTTTCGGTAGAGCGCATAGGTGACCAGATTGACCGTCGCGTTGAAAATCTGGTAAATTCCGATCAGGATCGCGAAAAGGTAAATCGGCGCTTTGACGGCGAAGCTCGAGCTGAACAAGAACGACAGGATAACGGTTTTAACCAACAGCATACCGAGCGAATCGGTCGAACGGCTTTTTCGGAACAGACGAAAGACCAGCTCGGCGACCGTCGACAACAGCCAGCCGCCGATCACAATCGCGATCGCCGCCGCCGGGAGGAGACTTCCCGTAAGGATTAAGGCCGCGCCTAAAACGACGTTCAGGCATCCCTGAACGACGAGCTTCCGGCCGGTCAGGCCTAATTTTAATAAATCCTGCATGCGGACCTCCCGGACATATGGTTTGACGCGCTGTTTACTTAACGCTGTCGGCGATCGTATTCCCGTAATTCAACAGCGTCTTGACCATTTCCGGCGTATGCGCTTCGGCGTAAACGCGCAGCACCGGCTCGGTCCCGGACGGACGGATCAGCAGCCAGCCGTCGTCCGCGAGGATATATTTAACGCCGTCTTTGGTCGAGATGTCGGCGACTTTTACGCCGCCGATTTCCGCCGGCGCTTTTTTGATCAGCATGTCGATCATATCTTTTTTCGCGACCGGACGCGCCAGCCGCAGATCGATCCGGTCATAGCAGAACGCGCCGATTTCGTCTTCGAGCGATTGAACCAGCTCGGAAAGCGTTTTTCCGCTCTTCGCGACGATCTCGGTCACGAGCAGGCCCATAATGACGCCGTCTCCTTCCGGAATATGGCCCTTGAACGAGATTCCGCCGGACTCCTCGCCGCCGATCAATACGTCGCGCTCCATCATATGGTCGGCGATATGGTTGAAACCGACCGGCGTTTCGAAAACCTCGAGTCCGTATTTCCGTCCGAGAACGTCGATCATGCGCGTCGTCGAGACGGTTCGGACAAGCGCGCCGCTCAGACCTTTTTCCTCATGAAGATAGCGGATCGCCAGCGCCAGGATTTTGTGCGGGTCGACGAAGCTGCCGCGATCGTCCATCGCGCCGATCCGATCGGCGTCGCCGTCGGTCGCCAGCCCCAGGTTTCCCAATCCGGAGCTGATCGCGCCCGCGAGCGAGCCTAAAAAGCGGTTGATCGGTTCGGGATGGATCCCGCCGAAACCGGGGTTGAGTTCGCCGCGGATTTCGGTAACTTCGCGCCCTGTTCCCTGAAGAAGGTTGGGAATGACCCCGCGTCCCGACCCGTACATCGAGTCGACGACGATGCGGACATCCTTGGCATTGGCGATCGCGTCGAAGTCGATCAGTTTGCGGATATGGTTCCCGTATTCGATAATCGGATTAAACGTTTTAATCAGGCCCAGATCTCGGGCTTTGTCGAAATCCATGATATTCGGTCCGCGGCCGCGCGTTTCGTTGTCGTTCATGTAGACTTCGATCAGGTCGCACTGTTCCGGTAAAGCGCTGCCGCCGAACGCGGCCTTGAGTTTGAACCCGTTGTAGCGCGGGGCGTTGTGCGAGGCCGTGATCATGACGCCGGCGATCGCTCCGAAATCGCGCGTCGCGAACGAGATCGCCGGCGTCGGGGACGCGGATTGGCTCAGGTAGACTTCGAGCCCGTTCGCCGCCAGTATCCGCGCGACTTCCTTCGCGTAGCGGTCCGAGAGGAACCGCGTATCGTAGCCGATAACGATCCGGTTCGGGTTTTCGACTTTGGAAACCTTCGACAGCTTGAGCCAGGTTCCCGACTGGACGGCGTCGGCGACCGCCTGCGAGACGATGCGGAGATTGTCAAAGGTGAATGTATCGGAGATGACCGCGCGCCATCCGTCCGTTCCGAAATTAATTGCCATAAGTTACGCTCCTGTAACCGATAAAATAGCTCAGCGTTGAGCCATGCTAAGTTTACCTTCTTTTTCCGGATGTTTTTTCTCTTTTCTGACGGTTCGCGCCGATTTCCCGCGGCGGGTTCCTGCGAAGGCGGCGTTTCCATACCGGCTTCGAAGCGCAGAATAATAAAATTCTTTCCGGTTTCCGTATGGATTTCCAATTTTTATCGTCGGGCTCGGATCTGTTTTGTCTTTGATCGCTTCGCTGATTTTTTCGCCGGCAGTTCGAACGTCCGATAAACCGACGAGCGAATCGTCGTCCGCAACGCCGAACAGCAGCATGCCGCCGGCTCCGTTCGCAAAAGCGCTGACGGTTTTTAGCCAGCTTCCGGGTTCCCGTTCCTCCAATATTTCTTTTTTTCGTAGTACGTCGTTTCGCTGATGATAAGGTTGAATATCCATATGTTTGTCTCGCGCCGGTTTAAACCTGTTGTTCAGTTATAGAAATTGCGTTTCTATATAAAATTAATTGTATGCGAACGGACGCGATCGGAGCGGTTACTTCGATTCAGGAAAGGATTTCCCGCGATGAGCGATTTTGAAAAACTCAGGAAAATTACTCGTTTATCGGGCCGTACCGCCGGCGCAGGGCGTTGGTCACGCTGCACTGTATGGCGGAAATCCTTGTCGCGGCGTCGATCCCGTACCTGTTGGGGCGGATGGTGACGCTGGTCCAGACGGGCGCGCCGCTCCCCGAAATTATCCGCGCCGGACTGATCGTCCTTTCGGCCGGGATCGCGGACGTATTTTTAGACGTCACGCAAAATTACGCCTGGCACGCGTACAGCGCCGAATTCATGAATTATTTCCGGCTGAGGACGCTGCGTGGGGCGTTCGCGAAAAGTCCGGCGTATATTAAGGAACGCCGCGAAGATTTTCACTCTCGGATTCTCAACGACAGCGCGCAGGTCGCTTCGCAGGTCGCGGTCGGAATGCCGATGCTGCTGCTGAACGGCTTGCGGATCGCGCTGATCGCCGCGTTCATGATATCGATGTCGCCGCGGCTGGCGCTCGTCGTCTTTTTCGCCGCGCCGGTTTATTCCGTCTTTTTCGCGCGGATCAGCCGCCGGGTTCAGGATAACAGTAAAAATGAGCGGGAAGCGTTTTCGGTGCTGAATTCGAGTCTTAAGGAATATCTCCGCGGCGTTTTCCAGATCAAGATTTTCCGAAAAGAGGATTTTTTCCTGACGAAGTTCAGGGTCCAGATCCTGAACTTCGAAAAATTTACCAAGAATATCAAGCGCTATACCGCCTTTTCCTACGGGTTGGGGCAGCTGGTTACGACGATGCTGCCGATCGCGGTTTTAGCGCTCGGGGCGGTCGAGGTCGCCGGCGGACGGATGGCGATGGGTGCGCTGTTTTCATTTTATTTTTATCTGAGCTTTCTGTACGAGCCGCTGAATAATTTGGCTGACGTTTTCAACGGGCTGCAAATCTCTCTGGGTATGGCGGAGCGCGCGATCGATTTGCTGGATTCGGATCGGGAAGAAGAGCGGGACGGCTTACCGGTTCGGCGCGTCGATCGGATTACGGTTTCGGGGCTGACGTTCGCCTATCCGGGTTGCGAGCCGACGCTGCGCGGTCTCGATTTCGAAATCGAAAAGGGCGATATTGTCGGGATCATCGGACCGTCTGGAAGCGGGAAATCGACGCTGGCGGATTTGCTGATGAAAATCCATGACGATTATAAGGGGTCGATCCTGGTCGACAGCGTTGAGCTGCGGACGCTGGATCGGGCTTCGTATTACGCGCGGATTTCCTACTTGGATCAGGCTCCGTTCCTGTTCAGCGGCAGTCTGAGAGAAAATATCGCGTTCGACGACGCGGATTCGGAGCGGT
>JASBYO010000025.1 GCA_029983925.1 Flexilinea sp. | reverse complement strand
ACTTCGTATCCAGATTCGGTTCAAATTGAACCGACGTCGGGATAAAGAAGCGGTCGTCCCGTAAGATCGGCGGTTCGATCCAGTTTCCACAGAATTGCGCGTAGCCTTCGTAGTTTCCAATCATGCTCAACGGCGCGAAAACGAGCGCGTCGCGGTAGTTATTCAAATCGATCCCGCGGAAAATTGCGGTTTCTTCGACGATATGATCGGTTAGTTCGAAAATTTCGAGCGACGCGGTATTATGAAATTCCTGCCGGACGTAAGCCAATCTGAAATTCGGGTAATGTTCGTTTTTGAGATTCTCTTGGTGGCGCATGTAAAAGTATGCGCCGTGGTCGATTCGGGTAAATAAGCTGACTTCGTTTTCAAAGCATCGGATCGGTTCGACTTTCGGCGCTTTGATCGGGAATGCATTAATGAAAAACGGCGCGGCGACGGCTAAGAGCCCCATAGCGGCGGAGACCAATACGGTCAAGACTTCGGCGTTAGGCCGCTGCGAAACCGTCTCGGAGGCCGGATTTTCCCCGGTTTTCTTCTCAGCCGGTTTTTTCAGGAACCTCACGTATGCGAATTCGATCGGAATTGCGACGAAGATCGCCGGGATGGAAATGATTCCCGCGTGGTAACGCATGCGGAAGGCGGCGAAAGGCGGAACGATAAACTGCGACAGCAGGAATCCGAGAGACGCCGCCAGAAAGAAGGAGTATATCGGTTTCCGCCTTTTCCGCAGCGCGAGCAGTATTCCCGCCGTCCATAAAATCATCAGCGTCCAGCGCAGCGCCCCCGTCAAAACCGAAGCGCCGCCGTCGAAGTAAGAAAACGCGCCCCGAATCGGATCGAAGATCAGAACCTTGAAGATATTGGCCGTCGAAATCCAAAGGTTGTTCGGATTCTCGGCCAGCGCGGCGCGGCAGAGACCGATCAGGTCGGCGGCAGGCGTCGCGGAGGTATCGAGCGCGACCATTTCGGGCATAAACATCGTTTCATAACCGGATTTCCCGCCTAAGCACATCCCGTAAACGAATTCGGCGAATTGGCGGTTAACCAGTTTCGCGTTATCGGTGACGATGCGCGCGGTCAGTTCGTTGATCCCGAATCCCGCGATCATCGCGCACAACGCCAGGAACGCTGTCAGGAAACGGCGTTTTTCGTATTTCAGGAAACGGAAATAGTACCAGCAGCCAATCGTTGCCAGAACGACCATCGGTCCGGGACGCGCATTTAACGCTAACGACAGCAGGAAACAGGCGAAGATAAAATAACCCTGGTTCTTTTCAAAAACGGCTTTCAAAAACAGATAAAGCGCAAGGTTCCCGAGGATAAACGCGTACGGTTCGGTCATAAACGTACCGATATAGCGGCGGATAAAAAAGAAAGCGTTGCAGTATACGAAAATCGCCACGATGCCGCTGAAGCTGGTTTCGATTTTCCGCACGACTAAAACGGCCGACAGCCCGATCAGGAAGGTGACAACGATGTGAACTGCGTGCAAATTATTGTTCGTCAGGTACAAAATCGCGTCGTAAAAAACGGCTGAGATCGGCCTGAGGGCGGTGGATTGCGCCATGACGCCGCCGTAAAGGAATCGGAGCGCGTTAAGATGATTCGTAAACGCGTCCGACCAGGGGATCGTTCCGCCGAAAACATATTGATCGGAACTGCCGCTGTTCAGCAGTCCGGATAACGGCACGAAAAACAGACCGATTAAAAACGCGTAGCCGATCCGTTTCAGGAAAGCCTGCCGGATCGAAAAGGTAAAAACGACTAGGATAAAGACAAAGGGCAGGATGTAAACCTGCTGACGGAAAATCAACCCGAATTGCCGCGGGATCGGCAGGCTTGTTAAAACGTAGATAATCCCGAATAGAATCGTAAGCGCGAATAATTGTGAGAGGAAAGTTAAAATGACCCGTTTGCCGGATGACGGTTTCAAGGCGCAGTCTCCTTTGTTCGATAAAGTGGACCGTTCGTCAATTTCATTCGATTTATTGTACCCAATAAAAACGTACCGCCGAGCGGCGAATGTGCCGAAAAGGGACAAATACCCGAATTTCCCGAAATGATTTATCATAAGAAAACTGAAAACGGAGAATAAGAATTTATGGATGAAACGCTTGAAACGAGCCGATCCGGCGCCGGTTGCGTTCGGATAATGGTTGGTGACTTAATCGAAATTGTCGGCCGCGGTCATATTCATCAGATTGTTAAAGCCGAAGCCGGACGGACGATTCATACGCATAAAGGTACGCTGAACATGGACGATATGATCGGGAAACCGTTCGGATCGGTCGTTCAGTCGCATAACGGTAATCGTTTTTACCTGCTTCAGCCTTCGTTAACCGATCTGATCAAGTTTATTCCGAGAAAGACGCAGATTTTGTATCCGAAAGATATCGGCTTTTTGCTGCTGAATCTGGCGGTTGCGCCCGGGAATCGCGTCATCGAGGCGGGAAGCGGATCGGGCGCGATGACGATCGCATTGGCTCACGCGGTCGGGCCGGGCGGGAAAGTTTACTCTTACGAGAAACGCGAAGAATTTCAGCAAATCGCGATCAGGAACGTGTCGCGGATCGGTTACGAGCCGCGCGTCGATTTTAAAGTCCGCGATATTGAGAACGGTTTCGACGAGCGGAACGTTGACGCGGTTTTTCTGGACGTCCCGAACGCTTACGATTATTTAGCCCAAGTAAAAGCGGCATTAAAACCCGGCGGTTTTTTCGCTTCGCTGCTGCCGACCGTAAATCAGGTTACGCTGCTTTTAAAGGCGCTTGAAGAAAACGTTTTCGGTTTTCTGGAAGTTTGCGAAGTTATGCTGCGTTATTATCGTGCGGAAGCGGAAAAGTTTCGACCGTCCGACCGCATGGTCGGGCATACGGGGTACCTGATTTTCGGCAGGTCGTTGATTGAGGACGCTGCGGGAACGGGGCTGCGCCGGGAGCTTTCCGAAGAATCCGAAGATCGAAGCGTTTCGCCGGACGAAGCGGAATGAAAAAACCGGCCGTGCGGCCGGTTTTTGATCGGTAATTTGACGGAACCGAAGATTATTCTTCGTCTTCAGACTTCTTGCCTTTTTCGACGACTTCCGGTTCGGATTCCGAAGCTTCCGCTTCTTCTTCCGGTTCGGCGGCGATGGAAGCGCTGCTGATCGAGACGATAACTTCTTCGGGGTCGGCGAAAATCGTAATCGCGTCGCCAAGGTTTAATCCGGAAACGCGGATCGCGTCGCCGATATTTTCGAGCGATGAAAGATCGACCGTGATCCGTTCCGGTAAATCGGTCGGAAGCGCTTCGACTTCGATCCATTCGCGCTCATGCAGAACGATACCGCCGAAATTCTTGACGGCCGGAGCGACGCCGGTCAGCGAAACCGTAATGCGCGTGCGGATTTTTTCTTTTAGTGAAACTTCCTGGAAGTCGACGTGGATGACTTCATTGCGGATAAAATTGCGCTGTAATTCGCGGATAAGCGCAGTATGGTTTTCCCCGTCGATCGCAACGGTCACAATACTCGAAGAGGTGACTTTCGTCAAAAAACGAGCCAGTTCCCGCGCGTTCATCTGAATCGCGATCGGTTTGGCGTTATGACCGTAGATAATTCCCGGGACGGATCCCTGCCGGCGGAGCGCGCCGACCTTCTTGCCGAAGAGAGAGCGCTTTTCTGCGTTAATCAACATTTTTTCCATTTTTTCTTCCTTCGGGCGCCTCTCACAGCGGCTGATTCCCCTGTTACCCTCGCCCTTATTAAGATGTTTTGCGTAAAGCGGCTATAATTTTACTCGAATTCGGAAAATTCGCCGAAAGATCATGACTGGAAAGAACTTCGGGCCGATCCTTTGGGGATCAAGGGCGCGAGAAAAAGATGATTATCCAAACTGGAATGCGAACCGATATCCCCGCTTTTTATGCCGAGTGGTTCCGGAACCGTTTAGCGGCGGGATTTGTCTGCGTTCGGAATCCGTTCAATCCGCGGTTGGTAGCGCGTTACGACTTATCTCCGGACGCAGTCGATTTAATTGGCTTCTGTACGAAGAATCCTGCGCCGATGCTGCCGTATCTCCCGCTGTTAAAACCGTACGGGCAGCACTGGTTCGTAACGATTACCGGATACGGAAAAGAAATCGAGCCGAACGCGCCCGCTAAAACGATCGTTTTACGCGATTTTCAACGGCTGGCGGAAGCCGTCGGGCCGAACGCGGTCGGCTGGCGTTATGACCCGATTTTTTTAAGCCCGCGCTATACGACCGAATTTCATTTTCAAACGTTCGAAAAATTTGCGGCGGCGTTGGCGGGATATACGCGCGACGTCGTTATCAGTTTTATCGACCTTTATCAAAAGGTTAAACGAAATTTCCCGGAGGTCCGCGAGGTCGACCCGCTCCAGCGGCTCGCGATCGGAAAGGAACTGATCCGGATCGCGGCGGTTTACGGTATGACGGTCCGTCCCTGCGGCGAAGGCGATGCGTTGGCCGCGTTCGGGGCGGACTGCGGCGGCTGTATGACGGCCGCGACGTATGAACGCGTTCTGGGAAAGCGTCTGAATATTCCGAAATCCGACCGAAAACGGATCCGCGCTGAGTGCGCTTGTCTGTTGAGCAGCGATATTGGCGCGTACGACAGCTGCGCTCATCTTTGCCGATACTGTTATGCGAACGCGCGTATCGAAGCTGTGAAGGCGAATCGGAAGCTCCATGATCCGGATTCGCCGCTGTTGATCGGGCATATCCAACCTGGCGATCGGGTTTATCAAGCGAAACAAACAAAATGGGCCGGCGCACAGTTGGATTTCGCTCTTTTCTGATTCGGACGCCCGGATTTCGGAGTTCCCGCCCGCTTGATCCCGCGGATCAACTACAATATATAAAGGCAGTGGAGATTGGACGGAGGATTAATAATCAGAATCGGGTCATCTTAATTTGAAACGATTCAGTTAAAAGGAGAAAACAGATGAAACTTAAAGTCGGAGATATCGCACCGGATTTTAATTTGCCGGATCCTGCGGGGAAAACGCATCGATTAACGGATTGCCGCGGTCAAAAGGCAGTCGTTTATTTTTATCCGAAAGACAATACGCCGGGCTGTACGCGTCAGGCTTGCGCATTTCGCGATTCCTTTGCCGCGCTGCGGGAACTGAACGCGGTCGTTTTCGGAATCAGCCGCGACGGCGGCGAGTCGCACCTGAAATTTGCCGAGAAATATAACCTGCCGTTTATTCTTCTTTCCGATCCCGAACTGAAAGCGATCGAGGCGTACGGCGCTTGGCAGCAAAAAACCAGTTTCGGGAAGACTTATATGGGAATCGTTCGTTCGACGTTCGTTATCGACGAGAACGGCGTTATTATCAAGATATTCCCGAAGGCCAATCCGGATACGAACGCGGCGGATATTATTCAATTCCTGAAATCGTCCGATTCGTAAGCCGGACGCCGAAAACGAACGGATCCCGGGATATAAATTGACGGCTTCCCGGGATTTTTTATTGCGTCGGCCCGAAATTTTCACGTATCTTCCGATGAACGCGGCTTCGGACAAGGGAGTTCGGTAAAATTAGAAGCGGATATCCTTCGTACTTCGCGGAAAACGCTAAACGCAGAGGAAATATATATAGATGATAAAGCTTACAGATCGACCGGTCATCGTAACCGGCGGAGAAAACGTTCAAAGTCCCGAATCTTTTTTATCGAGCGCGGAAGGACAACAATCCGCGCTGAATCTCGCGGATTTACGTTCGTTTCGGGACAACACGATCGCTTATCAGATTTTAAGAGCGCATAACCGGTCGTCACGGCCCGGAAAACTCGAAATTGTCTTTGATTCGATCGCTTCCCACGATATTACCTATGTCGGGATCGTTCAGTCGGCGATCGCCAGCGGCCTGGATCGTTTCCCGATTCCGTACGTATTGACCAACTGCCATAACAGCCTGTGCGCAGTCGGCGGGACGATTAATGAGGACGATCACGTGTTCGGGCTGTCGGCGGCGCGAAAATTCGGCGGGATTTACGTCCCAGCGAATTTAGCGGTTATTCATCAGTTCGAACGTGAGATGATGAGCGGCTGCGGACGGATGATCCTCGGTTCCGACAGCCATACCCGTTACGGCGCTTTGGGTACGATGGCGATCGGCGAAGGCGGTCCGGAACTGGTTAAGCAGCTTCTCTCTACGACGTACGACATCGACGAGCCGGAAGTCGTCCTCGTTTATCTGTGCGGGAAACCCGGCCACGGCGTCGGCCCGCAGGATGTGGCGCTTGCGTTGATCGGCGCGGTTTTTTCGTCCGGCTTTGTCAAAAATCGGGTCCTGGAATTCGTCGGACCGGGATTGCCGTCGCTTTCAATTGATTTTCGGAACGGAATCGACGTTATGACGACGGAGACGACCTGTCTGTCGTCGGTTTGGGCGACGGATGAACGCGTTCGCGAATATTTCGGGACGCATGGACGGATCGACGCATATCGCGAGCTGGCTCCGGGCCCGGTCAGTTATTATGACCGCATGATTGAAGTCGATCTGAGTTCGATCGAACCGATGGCCGCGCTTCCGTTCCATCCGAGCAATGTCGTTTCAATCCGTTCGCTGAACGAAAATCCGGGCGATATCCTGCGCGCGGTCGAGCGCGAATCGGAGACTTTATTCGGAGCGGGGAACGGCTTGCGGCTGACGGAAAAAGTCGTCAACGGAAAGATTCAAATCGATCAGGGCGTTATCGCGGGGTGCGCCGGCGGAATGTTCGAGAATATTTGCGTCGCGGCGGATATATTGGATACGGGCGACGTCGGCGACGGATTTTTTAATCTGAGCGTCTATCCTTCGAGCCTGCCGGTTTACGCCGCGCTGGCGAAAAATCAGACGGTTTACCGGCTTCAGAGCGGCGGCGTGGCGACTAAATCGGCTTTTTGCGGTCCATGTTTCGGCGCGGGCGATATCGGAGCGGATAACTCGCTGAGCGTCCGCCATACAACGCGGAATTTCCCGAATCGCGACGGATCGAAACCGGATCAGGGTCAGGCGACCGGGGTAGCGCTGATGGACGCGCGCTCGATCGCCGCGACTGCGGCGAACGGCGGAATCCTGACGTCGGCGGCGGAGATCGATTATCCTGACCGCGACTATCCGTACGAATTCGAAGCGACAATTTATCGGAAGCGCGTATATAACGGGTTTTCGCGTCCGATCGCGGAAGAACCGTTGCGGATGGGTCCGAATATTACCCAATGGCCGAAAGTCGCGCCGTTGAGCGAAAATATCATTGTGATTTTGGCGGCGGCGATTCATGACGCGGTAACGACGACCGACGAGCTGATCCCCTCCGGCGAGACATCCTCCTATCGGTCGAATCCGTTGAAACTCGCCGAATTTACTTTATCGCGGCGCGTGCCGAGTTATGTCGGCGACGCGAAACGGATCGCCGAACTCGAGAAGATCCGCCGTTCAGGCCGGTATTCGGAATTGGAGCGGAGCCCGGAATTAGCGAATCTCAGGGACGCGGAAATTGACTGGACTCGGACGTCGATCGGTTCCGGCGTATTCGCGCGAAAACCGGGCGACGGTTCGGCGCGCGAACAGGCCGCCTCCAGCCAGCGCGTCCTGGGCGGGAACGCGAATATCGCTTACGAATACGCGACGAAACGTTATCGAAGCAACTGCATCAATTGGGGACTTATCCCGTTTACGATCGCGCCGACGCAACGTTTCGATCTTTGCCCCGGGGATATTCTGGTTGTTGATAACGTTCGGGAAAAGATCGAAGCCGACGATACGGATTTTTTAGCGCGGGTTTATCGGAGCGGCGGTACGGAAGAAATTACGATGACGGTCGGATGCCTGACGGAAGATGAGAAGGAAATTCTGCTGGCGGGAAACTTGATGAATTATTACGCGAAGCGTTTGGCGAATCGCGCTTAGAAAAAGGACAAAACGGGTATGGAACGAATCCGAATGAAAAATCCCGTCGTCGAAATGGACGGCGATGAGATGACGCGCGTGTTATGGGCTTGGATCAAGGAAGATTTACTCGAACCTTTCGTCGAACTGAAAACCGAATACTATGATTTAGGTTTGGTCCATCGCGACGAAACGGACGATCAAGTCACAATCGACGCCGGCGCCGCGATTAAAAAATGGCGCGTCGGCGTGAAATGCGCGACGATTACCCCGAACCAAAAACGGCTCGAAGAGTACGGCTTGAAACGGATTTGGAAAAGTCCGAACGGGACGATCCGGGCGATTTTAGACGGAACGGTTTTCCGCGCGCCGATCGTCGTCGAGCCGATTAAACCGGTCGTCCGAAATTGGGAAAAGCCGATTACGATCGCCCGTCACGCTTACGGCGACGTCTATAAGGGCAGCGAGATTCGCGTCCCCGGCGAGGGACGGGCGGAACTGGTCTTTACCGGCGCGGACGGGGAACGGAAATCGAAAATCATATACGATTTTGAAGGTCCGGGAATTCTTCAGGGAACGTTCAATAAGGATAGCTCGATCCAATCGTTTGCCCGTTCCTGTTTCGAATACGCTTTGTCGACGGATCAGGATCTCTGGTTCTCGACGAAAGATACGATTTCGAAGACGTATGACGCGACGTTCCGGGAAATTTTCGAGAATCTTTACGAATCTGCGTATCGCGCCGCTTTTGAAGCGCGCGGTTTGCGCTATTTTTATACCCTGATCGACGATGCCGTCGCGCGCGTTATCCGCGCCAAAGGCGGATTCGTTTGGGCTTGTAAAAATTATGACGGCGACGTCATGAGCGACATGATTTCAACGGCGTTCGGTTCGCTGGCGATGATGACGAGCGTGTTGGTCAGTCCGGACGGTAATTACGAATATGAAGCCGCGCACGGCACGGTCACTCAGCATTATTACCGATACCTGGAAGGGTGCGAAACGTCGACGAATCCGACGGCTACGATTTTCGCCTGGAGCGGCGCGCTGCGTAAGCGCGGCGAGCTTGACGAAACGCCGGATCTGATCGATTTCGCGAATCGGTTGGAGGCCGCCGTGTTGGAAACGTTAACCGCCGGGATCTGCACGAAGGATTTAGCTGAATTGTATTCCTCCGGCGTTGCCGTTCGGAGCGTGTCTTCAAAAGCGTTCCTCGCGGAGATTCGAAAGCGATTGTGAGTTAACGGAAGGGAATTCGCTATGATGAACCCGAAATCTGAATCTAAATCCCGGGATTGGCTGAAACGGTTTATCCGTAAAAATCTCGGTTTGGTGATGACGATTATCTTATTGTTATGGATGATTTTCGCGTCGGATAGTTTGCGAACTGTCTTTTTCCGTCCTGGCAACTTGCTTTCGGTTCTGCGTCAGCTTTCGATTTACATGCTCGTCAGCTGCGGCTTGACGTTCGTCGTCATTTCCGGAGGAATCGATATTTCGGTCGGTTCAATTTTGAGTTTCTCCGGCATGGCCGCGGCCGCGGTTGGGCTGCGCGCGTTGCCGGTTGAAATCGGTCTGCTTCTAGGCGCGTTCGCCGGTCTGGCGGTCGGCCTCTTAAACGGCATGATCATCAGTTTGGCGGCGATCCCGCCGTTTATCGTTACCCTCGCTACGTTCAGCATTTTTCGCGGCGCGGCGTACCTGATCTCGAACGGCGCGACGATTCGAGTCGGCGCTGAGAATTGGAACCGGCTGGGAACGGGGACGTTCTGCGGTTTGCCGCTTTCGTTTCTTTTAGCGCTGATCGTTTATGTTCCGTCTTGGCTTCTTCTCAATAAGTCAAAATTCGGGAAGGATATTTATTCGATCGGCGAAAATCCTCAGGCCGCCGATTTTTCCGGGATTCCGGTCGCGCGGATCCGCCGTATCGCCTATCTTTTATCCGGGCTCACGGCGGGGATCGCCGGCGCGGTATCGGCTTCGCGGTTGAATTCCGGCGTCCCGTCGGCGGGATATGATTACGAAATTGACGCGTTGGCGGCGATAATCATTGGCGGCGCGTCAATGCGCGGCGGCGTCGGCCGTCTGGGCGGAACCGTTTTGGGCTGCGTTATTATTACGGTCTTATCCAACGCGATGAATATCCTGGGGATCAACAGCTATTGGCGTTTCGTCATCAAAGGCGTTATTATCCTCGTCGGCGTGTCGATCGAATATTACCGTTATCGGAAAGAGACCGGTCATAAAAGCTGAGCCGGCATTAAACCCCGATCAGCTCTTAGCGCAAACGCCCGTCGAAGCGCGGAGCGTCAACGGAGCGTCTAACTCGATATAACCTTCGCTGTCTTCGTAATCGCCGGTATTCATGCGGTAAATTGTGCGCATCGCTAAAGCGCCCATCTGTTTCTTCGGAGGGGAAATAGTCGTCAGCGGCGGATTGGCGTGCGACGCCATTTCGATATTATCAATCCCGATCAGGGATATATCTTCCGCGATCCGCAATCCGCGCGAACGGATCGCGCGCATAGCGCCGATCGCGATCAAATCGTTATAAGCGAGAACCGCGGTCGGCCGGTCATATTTCGGGCTCAGCAAAGAAGTCATCGCTTGGAACCCGCCTTCAATCGTCGGGAAACAGCGCGGGCAGTATTCTTCATTCAGCTCTAATCCTTCCTGCTGCATTGCGATTTTGATCCCGTTCATGCGTATTCTCGACGATTCGCTGCTGGCGGGGCCGGCTAAGAAGCCGATTCGCTGATGGCGAAGCGCGATCAGATGGGATGCGGCGTGGATCATGGCTTTTTCATAATCGATCAGAATTGAGCAAATATTCGAATTCTTGATGTAGCGGTTCACTAAAACCATTGGAAGCTGCGTTTTCTGGTAAAAATTCAGCAGTCGGGAGCGGGAAAGCCGCGACGCGCACATGATCACGCCGTCTAAATTGAATTTCCCGATATTTTGAAACGTTTCCTCCTCAGAACGCGGATCTTCGTATGTTTCGAAAACCTGGACCCCGTAATCGAGCAATTTCGCTTCGTCGACGACGCCCTTCAAAATTTCCTGGAAATACGGATTGGCGAGATCTGTGAGCAGGATGCCTACGACATGGCATCGCTCGTGAGTCTGGTTGATATGGTTATGTTCCCGAGGGAGTTCGACCCCCAGTTTCCGCGCGGCATTTTCGACTTTCTCGATCAGCTCCGAGCTGACGTTCGTATTGCGATTGACGATTCGCGAAACGGTCGCCTGGGATACGCCCGCTTCCTGAGCGATTTTTTTTAAAGTAATCTTGATATTCATGTCCCGCACCTTCAGAAATAGTTTAAAGCTACGTCGAGGATTAGTATAGCCCAAAATCGCGTTTCTCGGAATGTAATTTTTTTCTGAAACCGGAGCGAGGGTCAATAATCAAAAAAGACCGAGCGACTCGGTCTGAAAAAGATTTCGATACGGATACGTTAGAAAAGGATAACGCGAAGGAGGACTAAGATCAGCAGCAGCGCGGCGAAAGCGATCGTCATATTAAATAGGACTTTTTCAATCCCGCGCCGGGCGCTAAAGATTGTTGAGCCCGGTTCATTCCCGCCTAAACTGCCGAGACCGACGCCGCGATTCTGTAACACCACGCAAATAATCGTCGCGATTGACGTTATAATCAGAGCAATATCAAAAAAGGTTTCCATCCATTTCCTCCAGATTGAATTAACAAAAAAATTATACTTGAAAACCGGGGATCGGGAGAAAGTCTGATGCGCGAGATTACTGTTAATATTCATAACCATTCTTTTTTTTCAAGCGGAGGTCGAAAGTATCATGAGCTGGCGCAAGCGGGACTTTCAAGCGGCGTGGACGTCCTTATTATTACCGATAATAACGTCTATGTCAGCGGCAAAGAGCAATACTACTACCGCGACGAACGGAAAACGCTCGTTCTTACCGGAGAGGAAGTCTTTCGTACGTTCCCGAACGATCAGGGCCGCCTGCTGATTTTGAACGCCAACCGTGAAATGGCGAATTTAGCGGATACGCCTCAGCAGCTGATCAACGTCTGCAGTCAGATGGGCGCGATTACGATTATCGCGCATCCGTTTGATTTGCCCTCTCCGCTGGGATCCCCCTGGACCGATTGGGAAATTCGGAATTTCACCGGGATAGAAATATTGAACCTGCAAAGCGCGTATCATGAAATTGCGTCAAATTCGTCTCGTCCGTTTTCATGGTTTCCGCGGGTATCGGGCGGCGCTGAAGATATTGTCCATGCGTCGCTGGAAGCGATTCGGAAATGGGATGAATTGCTGACGGCCGGGAAACAGGCCGCGGCGTATTGCGGATCGGTCTGCGGCTCCGTTCGAAATGCGCGCTTGAACGCGCCGGTAAAAATTTATCAGCCGGAACATTTATTCGCGGCGGCGAATAATCATGTCTATGTGGATGATGATTTCGGAACGGATATCGAACGCGATCGCGAATCTGTTTATCGCGCGCTGCGTTATGGAAGGAGTTATCTGGCGATGGATATTTTTCAATCGCCGGAAGGTTTCGTTTTCAAGGCCGATACGTCAAGCGGCGTCGTTTATCCTGGCGATCGGGTCGCTTTGAAGAACGGCGCGACGGTCAAGATCGAAATTCCGGCGCGCGCGGTCTGTCGTTTGATCCATCAGGGAAAAATATATCGGGAATGGGAGAATATTCGTTCAATTCCGATTAATATCACCCAGCCGGGATATTACCGCGTTGAAGTTTATCTTCCGTATAAATACCGGCTGCGCGGTTGGATATATACGAACCCGATCTATTTTTATTGAAACGAGCTTGTTTATGGTCAAAAATAACGTAACCAGGTTTCTGACCGCGAAAAAAATCGCGTTCGAGGCGATCGAAAGCGATCCGGTCAAGCGCTCCGCGCTTGAATCGGCGGAAATTCTCGGCGTCGATCCGTTTGAGGTGTATAAATCGATCGTCGTTAAACGCGTTGATCGCGGGAAGCCGATCGTCGTCGTTCTGCCCGGGCCTTGTACGGTTGATTTAAAAAAGGTCGCCTGCCTTGTCGGCGAGAAAAAAATCATGCTGACGACGCAGACGGAAGCGGAAAAATTAACCGGATTATTGACCGGCGGAATTTCGCCGCTCGCGCTGATCGCGAAGGGATTTCAATTTGTGCTTGACGCGTCGATTCAGTTCCGCGAACGGATGATTGTTTCCGGCGGCCGGCGCGGTCTTTCGATCCGGATGAACGGAAGCGATTTAATTTCCTTGCTGGATCCGGTCGTCGGGGACGTCGTTTCGGACAGAGATCGATGAAGCTGCGGAAGATCGGAAAATTTATTCCGACCGTTTCGTTTGGTATCCTGTCGCTCGTCTTGATCGCTTGGATCGTTTTCGGCGAACCGGGTTTTTTCGGCCATTTGAACACGGTCGGATTTGCCTTCTGCCACCAGATTCCGACGCGGACGCCGCTCTTTTACGGTTTTTTCTGTCCGCTTTGTTATCGCTGCAGCGGTTTGTTTTTCGGCGCTGCGGGCGGATTTCTGATTCTATTTCGCCAGCGCTTTTCGGCGCGCGGTTTGGCGGATGCGCGCGTCCTGGTTTGGATATTATTCAGCTTCACGTTTTACGCGCTGGACGGTCTAAAAACGTTCGGGCGCTTGCCGGCGTTGTTGCGCTGGGTTCCCGACTTGGCTGTTCTCCGATATACGTCCGGAATTTGTTTCGGCTCGGCGCTTGCGCTGTTTTTAGCGCCGACGGTTCGGGAAGCCGGCGCGATGACGGTTTCGGCGCGATCGATTCGGCGCGGAAGCGTCGTTTCTTTTGTGATTTTTGCCGGGATGGGGTGGATCCTTCTCGCCGCGCGAATCAGGTTCTTAATTCCGTTTCAAATTATTTTCAGCGTAGCGGCGGCGTTCGTCCCGGTAGTTCTGGTTTCGCTTTTGTTTTTCGTTCTGATCTCCGCGGCCGATCGGCTCCTTTCTCAAGGCCGGACCTGTATACCGGTTCGAGAGCGTCTGTTTTGCGGCGCCGCGATGGCGGCGTTATTAACCGCGGGGATGATCCTGATCCGATTTCATTTGACTGGCGGTTGGGTACGCGCGATTTTCAGGTAAAGATAACGCTGATTTGATCCGAGTTGAACGGGATCGAAACCTTTTCTCCGATCGTTTTCGGTCTTTTTGCCCAGACTGAGAAAACTGCGTCGTCGCCGACCGAAATAATCGTTTCGTATCCGAACCCTTTAAATATGACGTTTTTAATGACGCCGTCCATGCGGTACGCGCTGTCGGTCGGTTCGTCTTCGATCGCCAATTCCCGGAAAAGCAGGTGAACTTTTTGACGAACGATCAGATCATGATCCAGTTGAACTTCGAGACGGCTTAATCGCGTCCCAAGTTTGCATTCGACTTTATTCGCGCTGATCGCGACGGCGGGGCAGATATTTTGATGGCCGAGGAAGCGGGCCGCCCAAACGGATTCCGGGTTCCGGTAGACTGATTCCGGCGATCCGGATTGGAGAATTTTTCCGTCTTTGAGGAGCGCGATACGGTTGCCGATCGAGAAACCTTCTTCCTGATCGTGCGTTACGTAGATCGCCGGGATACCGTTCCGCCCGAGAATTTCGCGCAGTTCCGCTAATAATCCCTGCCGCAGCGCGTGATCCAGCGCGCCTAAGGGTTCGTCCAGCATCAGCAGATGCGGTTTCGGAGCGAGCGATCGCGCCAGCGCGACGCGCTGCTGTTCCCCGCCGGATAATTCGGTAACTTTCCGGTTTCGGAAGTTGCTCATTCCGATTTGATCCAACAGGACGGTTACGCGCTCCGATATCTCCCTGACGCCGACGCCTTTTTTCATCTCCATCCCGAAGGCGATATTTTCCGCGACGGTACGATTTGGGAAAAGCGCGTAATCCTGGAACATCAAGCCGAAATTCCTTTTCTCAGGCGGGACGTTGTTTATCTTTACGCCGTTCCAGTAAATTTCGCCGCTTAACGGTTTTTCAAGTCCGGCGATAATACGGAGCAGCGTACTCTTTCCGCTCCCGCTTTCGCCGAGCAGACACAGGACTTCATGGTTCGAGAGCGAACAATTAAAATGATTCAGGAGCAGCTCGGCGTCGTAACGGTAGTTCAGGTTGGCGATGTTCAACATGATGGAATTCCTTATTGTTCGCGCAGCTGGGCGGAAATTTCCTTATCGGTTTGATCTAACGCCCAGATACTTAGCAGGCACAGCGAAAGCAGAATCGTCGATAACGCCATCGCCTGTCCGAAATTTTTCGGACCCGGCTGACCGAGATAGCGATAGATCGCGATCGGCAGCGTCGGACGTTCCGGCGTCGTCAGGAACGAAGATGCGCCGAATTCCCCAAGCGAAATGGTCATTGAAAAAATGAACGAATTCAGGATCCCGTTTTTCAGGAGCGGCAGCTCGACCGCGCGGAATGCTTTCAACGGGTTCGCGCCTAAAACGGCGGCGGACTGGCGAAGCGTCGGCGGTATGGCTGCGAAAGCCGGTTTGATCGATCGGATTGCGAAGGGCAGCGCGATTAAGGCATGGGCCGCGACGATTAAGGCCGGGCTCCGCAGCTGCGCCCGAAAGGTAACCAAGTAGCCTAAACCCAGCGTGACCGCGGACGTTCCGATCGACAGCATGAAGATCCATTCGATTTTTTTCGTCCATGCATGGCGGGTTTCCGCGAATACGATAAGTACGCTGACGAGCGAGGCGACGGAACCGGTCGCAATCCCGGTCAGAATCGAATTCCACAGCGCTTTCATCGGCGGTACGTAGAAAAAAGACCTGCGGTCGTTGATAAACAGCTGCTTAAAAAAGGCCAGCGTCCAGCCTGATTCGATCCCGATCCGTTTCGCTTCCGCCGGAAAGACGTACAGCGAGCGGACGGCCAGGGCCAGGAGCGGAAAACCCAGGAAAACCGTCAGCAGGATCAAGTAGAGACCGATCCAGATTCGCGCAGCGAAACCGCGGACGCGGCGCAGGTTCTCCCCTTGAACGCGCGGAATCCGCAGGCCGGAAATCGTCTTTCCGGTCCGCTGGTCCAACAGCGTTATCCCCGCGGTTACGATCAGCTGCAGGATGGACAGCGTCGACGCCATCGGCAGGTTCAGCAGCAGTAAAGCTTGTTGGGCGATTTCGACTTCGACCGTTCGGAACGCGCCGCCGCCTAAGAGCAGGACGACGCCGTAGCTGGTGAAGTCGAAGAGGAAGACGATAAGCGACGCGGACTGGATCGTCGGACGGAGAAGCGGAAAGATTACCGTTCGGAAGGATCGGAATCCGGAAGCGCCTAAGACGCGCGCCGCTTCTTCGTAACGCGTATCGAGTCCTGCCCAGGCGGTTCCGACCATCCGAATGACGACAGAGATGTTGTAAAAAACGTGAGCGACGATAATAATCTGAAGCGTATTCATGGCGCGGATCGGCGGAACGGCCGCCCCGCTCCATTGCATCAGGATCTGGTTGACCCAGCCTTTCGGCCCGATCAATGCGTTGAACGCCGCGGCGGTGACGATCGTCGGCAGGATGAACGGAATCGAGAACAGCGCGTTCAGGAAGCGTTTCCCGAAAAAGCGGTAACGGGCGAAGATATACGCTGCGGGAAGTCCGAAGAGGAGCGTCAGGGCGGTTGAGAGAAAAGCCTGAAAAGCGGTGAATCGGAAAACGGATAAGATTCGCTGCCGGTCGATCGCGCCGGCGGTTGAGAATTTGCCGAAAGAGACGCGGAAGATTTCGCTGAGCGGGTAATAATAGAATTGGAGAACGAATCCGAGCGGAATCGCGAGTAACGCGACGACCTGCAGCAGGCTCAGGGTCGAAGATATGTTTAAATTGCGCGGCTTGTTCATGTCGGAAATTATAGCTTGAATTGATTGAACGATCAGTAAGCAGCACGGAATCCTCAGCTTCCGAAACGATTAGCCGGCAAAAACGAACAAGTATAATATAGCCTGACGAATCAAATTTGGTGAAGGAGCGTCATTGTGCTTACTGAAACTGAGTGGTTTGCAGATAATCAAGCCAATTGGAATGACCGTGCCCGGACGCATATGTCCGGTAATTACTATGGGGTTAACGAGCTGATCACTAACCCTGAGTCGATTAGTGCCGAATTGGCGCAAGACATTCATCGGTTTGGGAATCTAAACGGAAAGAGCGTGATTCATTTACAGTGCCATCTTGGTACCGATACGATCGGTTTCGCTCGTCGGGGAGCTAAGCGAGTAGTCGGGCTTGACCTATCGGATACCTCGCTTGAATTCGCGAAAGATATCGCCGCTAAATCAGGCGTAACCGTTGAATTCGTGCACAGTAATGTCTACGATGCGCGCGAAAATGTCGAGGGAAGTTTTGATTTGGTCTACACCTCACTTGGCGTATTGTGCTGGCTTCCGGATATTGAAAAGTGGGCGGAAACGATCGTTTCACTTATGGCTCCAGGAGGCTGCTTTTTCATCCGTGACGATCACCCAATGTTTATGACGATTGGTGATGACGTCTCAAATGGGCTAAAAATTGAGCAATCCTATTTTCAGCTTGACCAGCCGTTAACCTGGGAAGATGAAACCAGCTACATCTTGGACGACAACGCTCCAAAAATTAAAGCAAAGCGGAATCACCAATGGAACCATTCGATCGGCGAAATCATCACCGCGTTAATCCGAGCCGGACTCACTATCGATTCTGTTGAAGAAACTCCCTATTCTGCATGGTGCCCATGGCCTGAGCTTATGGTTAAGGAAGGGCATGTCTACCGGCTGAAAGACGCCCCGGAGAGGCTTCCATTACAGTTTGTTATTTGTGCGCACAAGTAATTCAGACTGTGTCATGCGCCGTGCTCCATATTCGTATCGGTGTGTAATAGACTATCATTTCTAAACCGGAATTGTAATCCGCTTTAGATAATTTAAGCGCCGAACAGCGCTTTCATTTCCTCATTGTGAAGTAAACCTGTTGAAAAAAAGCACCGACCTCGTACAGTTGAATCACGAAATCGGCGCTATTTTTGTGGAGATGGCGGGAGTCGAACCCGCGTCCGAAAGAATCGAACCTCGAATATCCTACGAGCGTATTTCCGTTTTAGTTTAGCCCTTTCTAAAGAAACGGAACGAACTTTATAAGAGCGATTCACTCAGACCCGAAAGCCCTCTTTTGAGCCGCGCCGTGAATTCGCGGTCAGCACCCTTGTCTTTATGGCGCCCGTTCCGCGATCGGACAGGGATCGATGCGGGCGGACGTGACCTGAAGAGGTCAGACCGTACGCTTCAGCTTAGGCAGCCAAAGGCATAGCGGCGTAGGAAGTGCGATTGTTGGCACTTAATTTTTTGAGCTGATTTTACGAGATCGGCACCTCTCGACTCGCAATCCGGATCCAGCCTCTCCCGTCGAGACCGGGGCATCCCCAGATTTAATGTAAGTAGTATACCAGCCCCGAAATGAAAACGCAACCGGGAAAATGACGTATCCGTCAAAATCCGGCAGCGGGCAATCTAAATAAGGCTATAATTTCCGGTATGCAACGGTTAGAGAATTATTTTGACTACGCCGCGACGACGCCGATTCTTCCGGAGGTCCGCGACGCGATGAATCCTTATTTCAATGAATTGTTTGGGAACCCGTCCGCGCCTTACGCGTTCGCGCAGCGTGCTTTTCACGCGGTCTGTCAAGCGCGCGAAAAGCTTAGGGTTCATTTTAACGCGTCGGCGGACGATCGGATCGTATTTACGGGCAGTTCGACCGAGGCCGCGAACCAGGTCATCTGGAGCTGCGTTCTTGACCATTGGCGAAAAACCGGGAAAGCGGGAACCGTCCTGATCTCCGCGACGGAACATTCCGCGGTGCGCAATACCGTTTACGGGTTAGCGAAGATGGGCTTTTGCGAAGCCGAAATCGTTCCGGTCGGCGCGGACGCAAAGGTCCGCTGCGATATTCTTGAAGAGAAAATTGCGGCCCGTCCGATTCTTGTTTCAATCATCGGTGCGAATAATGAGCTGGGAACGATTCAACCGGTCGCCGGGATTGCGGAAATCTGCCGTGCGGTTCAGGTTCCGTTTCACTGTGATGCGACGCAATTGGCTGCGCATAGCTTAATTGATTTGCAAACGGCGCCGATTGATTATTTAACGATCAGCGCGCATAAACTTTACGGACCGAAGGGGATCGGCGCGATTGTCGCTCGTGACGGCGCGGTTTTAAACCCGATGATCTTCGGCGGAAGCCAGGAATCCGGTCTCCGCGCCGGGACCGAAAACGTGGCGTATATCGTCGGGATGGCTGAGGCGTATCGGATTCTCAAGACCGATTTCGCCGTCCGGTCGGCGCAGGAGCGGAAAATCCGCGATTGGATCATTTTGGGCGTGCTTTCGGAAATTCCGGATTCGCGGCTGACCGGTCATGCGGAGGATCGCCTGAGCCATCATGCGTCGTTTTCATTTAGAAACGTTGACAGTCTGCTGCTTCAAAGCGCTTTGGATCAACGCGGTTTTGCGGTTTCGATCGGTTCAGCCTGCCGGTCGAACCAGATCCGCGGTCAGCAGCAGTTAATTGAAATCGGGCTGAGCCCGGAATGGATTAACGGCGGGCTGCGGATAACGACCGGGCTTTATTCGACTTCGGACAGCGCCGCCGCCTTGCTTGCGGCGCTTAAAGATACGGTCCGAACGTTAAGGAGCTTGACGGCGTGACCGTCGACGAACGGAAAGTTGTCGTCGGTATGAGCGGCGGCGTCGACAGTTCCGTCGCGGCGTATCTATTAAAAAAGGCCGGCTATGACGTTGTCGGGGTCATGCTGAAATTATGGGCCGAGGAAGGAAGCGGGCGCGATAACGCCTGTTGTTCTTTGGCGTCCGTTAATGACGCCCGTCAAGTCGCGGCAAAAATCGGGATTCCGTTTTATCTTTTAGACGCTGCCGCTGATTTTTATCGGAAAGTTGTCGAGCCGTTTATTGCGACGTATCTCGCGGGCGATACGCCGAATCCATGCGCGGCCTGCAATCCCGAGGTGCGGTGGCGTTGGCTTTTGAACTATGCCGACCTGATCGGCGCCAGGTATATCGCGACCGGTCATTACGCGCGCGCGACTCGAAACGCGGACGGCCGCGTAATTCTGTCGCGAGGCGTCGACGCGAATAAAGACCAGTCGTACGTGCTGAGTCGGATTCCGGCGGAGAGTTTATCGAGAAGTTTGTTCCCGTTAGGAGAACTGACAAAACCGGAGGTTCGGGAAATCGCGCGCGCGGCCGCGCTTCCTTCTTCCGAAAAACGCGAATCCCAGGATATCTGCTTTATTGCGGACGGCGATTATCGCGGATTCCTGCGCCGCCAGGCAGGAGATCGGATTTCCCCGGGCGTATTTACCGATCCGTCCGGCTCAATCCTCGGAACGCACGACGGTCTTCCGTTTTATACGATCGGACAGCGCAAAGGCATCCGTATTTCAGGTGCGGAACCCAAGTATGTTTTGCGTAAGAACGCGGCTGACGGTTCAATCGTCGTCGGCGCACGGGACGCGGGTTTTCAATCCGCGATCCGATTGAGCGAGGTAAACGTTTTGATCGGCGGCGAAGATACGTCCGAGCGCTACTTCGCTCAAACGCGTTATAAATCGTCCGCGGTCGAAGCTTCGGTCGAGCCGGCGGCGGGTAATTGCCTGATAATCCGGTTCGTCCGGCCGCAAGCCGCGATTTCGCCCGGTCAAATTTGTACTTTGTACAATTCGGCGGATCAAGTCGTTCTTAGCGGTAAAATAAATTTAGTATAATGGATCAATATGAGCCAACCGAGCATATTACTTAGTTTTTTAATTGCCGGCGTTTTTTCGAGCGCGTTCAGTATCATTTTTTCGGAGAAGAAATCGCATCTTTTTTTCTATCTCATCGCCGGAACAGCCGGCTTTTTTATCGGTATGACGATCGGGAATCTGATCGACCAGCGGTGGCTCCAAGTTGGCGAAGTGAATATTGCGGCAGGTTTGGTCGGTTCGATCGCGTTCTTATGGTTCTGCCGATTGGGAATCCAATCGGCAGCGTAAGAACGGTTTAGCAATGGAGCGTAACAATATGAATGAAGTAAAAACTGGCGTTGTGAAATGGTTTAACACATCAAAAGGATTCGGATTTATCTTGATGGATGACGGAACGGAAGTTTTTGTCCATTACCTGGATATCCAATCCGAAGGGTTCCGTAACTTGACAGAAGGACAAAAAGTATCGTTCGTTTTACAGAATACAGGCAAAGGATTGCGCGCGACGGAGGTTAAACCGCTCTAATCCGGGATCCGATCCAGAGCGGCCGATTTGATTCTACGAACGATCCGGTTAAAATAATTTTTTAGACCGGATCGTTTTCGGCCTGCCGCGATTCCGGTTCGAGCCGGGAACCGCTCAGGTCATAACGGCGCAACGCGCGCTCAACGTATTGAGCGGCGCGTTCTTTTTTTGATCGTTTCGGATTTTCGAGCGGCGGCAGGATGCCGAAGTTCGCTTTAACCGGCTGGATATCGTCGCTGTCATTGCCGACGATGGCGCGAATCAGCGCGCCGATCATCGTTTCCTGCGGAGGATCAATCGGCGCTTGCCCGGAAATATAACGAATTACGTTGCGCGCTGCGACATGGCCGAAGGCAATATTTCCCGCGTATCCTTCGACGCCGGCTAATTGGCCGGCGATAAAGACGTTCGGATAGCGTATCATCTGGAGTTGGAGATTCAGCGTCCCATGCGCGGCGATGAACGTATTGCGGTGCATCTCGCCATAACGGACAAATTCCGCGTTTTCTAATCCGGGAATCATGCGAAAGACGCGCTTCTGTTCGGGATATTTTAAGTTTGTCTGGAAGCCGACGAGGTTATAAGCGTCGCCGAGCTGATTGTCGCGGCGCAGCTGTAAACATGCCCATGGACGCTTACCGGTTTGCGGGTCGGTCAGCCCGACCGGTCTCAACGGTCCGAACGCGAGCGCATCGGGGCCGCGCAAAGCGAGGATTTCTATCGGCAGACATCCTTCGAAGAACGGTCCCCGGCCGACGCGTACGCCGGCGTTAATCGCCTCTTCAAACGATTTCAGCGGAATTCGTTCGGCGCCGGTTAAGGCTTCGATAAACGATTCGTATTCCGCTTTTGAAAACGGACAGTTGATATAATCGCCGGCGCCGCTTTCGTCTCGTTCGTAGCGCGAAGCGCGGAAAGCTTTTCCGAAATCGATCGATTCGAGCGTTACGACCGGCGCGATCGCGTCGAAAAAAAACAGGTTATCTTTCCCGGTTAATTTCGCGAGCGAGGCCGCCAGCGCCGGACTGGCTAACGGTCCGGCAGCGACAATAACCGGGCGGCCGGCAGGGATTTCGCCGACTTCCGCGCGGATGAGCTTGATGCGCGGATGGCGCGATAGGAGCGCGGCGACGTTTTCCGAAAAGCGTTCGCGGTCGACCGCTAATGCCGCGCCGGCGGGAATCCGCGATTTCTCGGCGATTCGGATCAGCGGAGAATTCAATCGGCGCAGCTCTTCTTTAAGCAATCCGGACGCGCGGTCGGGCAGATCGGAGCCGAACGAGTTTGAGCAGACGAGCTCGGCGGGCCTGTCCGTACGGTGCGCCTCGGTTCGAACCAGCGGCCTCATTTCGTATAGACATACATCTAATCCGGCTTCCGCCAGGATTAGCGACGCTTCCGATCCGGCTAATCCGGCGCCGATAACCGTTACAGCGGTGGATGGGATGACGGGATCGATCTGTTTCACGCCGTATATTGTATCGGATAAATTGTTCCGTTCGGATGATTCGTTTTTGATTAAATTATGGTATGATTTAATTGATTAAGGCATAATTATTGCACCCGGACGATAGCCTCGTCCAAGAGGAGGACGCGCATGCTTCAGACTCAAAAGACGCAGATCAAAACGATTACGACGGCTCATATCGCGCAGACAATGACATTCTTGAATATGTCGGCTGACGAGGTTAAAGAGCGCGTTGAATCGGAATTGGCGAATAATCCGGCGCTCGAGTATTTAGACGATCGATTCTGCCCGTATTGCCATCGTCCCTTGGGACCAAGCGGAAGCTGCCAATCCTGCATTAACAAAAACAATATCCCCGATCAGAATATTTTTTTCGTAAGTCCGAGAGACGAGCTGGCTGTTGAATATTATCAGAGCGGCGGATTCGGCGGCGGAACGGAATCTGAACCGGATATCGACTCGGCTCAGCCCGAAGATCTGGCGGCGTATGTGCTGCGCCAGATCGGGGCTGATCTCGAAGAAGACGAAAAGCTGATCGCCGCTTACCTGCTGACGGATTTGGATAAAGACGGTTTTATTACTTCTTCGATCGGCGAGATCGCCGGTTATTATCATGTTTCGATAGCGAAGGTGGAGGGCGTGATCGAGACGATCCAAAATGCCGACCCGCTCGGCGTCGGGTCCTCCAATCCGCAGGAAGCGCTCCTGATCCAGCTGCGCCATCTGGCGAATATCATGACGATCCCGGAAGGGACGCGGGAGGTGATCGAACAATCCTACGAATTGCTCATTCGCCGCAAGACGCGGGAAATATTGAACGATCATCGGCTGTCGCCGAAGCAATTTCAACATATCGAAAGGTTTATTTCCGAAAATTTGAACCCCTATCCGGGACGTTCGTTTTGGGGCGAACGCGGCATGCCGGCACAGCCCGATCTCGAAGTTTTTCATTTCCCGGACGTTATCGTTTCTTATCAGAACGATGACCCGCGCAATCAGCTGGTGATCGAAATCGTCATGCCGATCCGCGGGTACTTGCGCGTCAATCCGATTTTTAAAAAAGAGGTTAAGAACGCGCCGGAAGAAAAAGCGGAAGAGTGGCGGAAAGATTTGGATCGGGCGTCATTGTTGGTTAAGTCGCTCGACAACCGCAATAATACGATGGAACAGCTGATGCGGGCGATTATTCGCAGTCAGGAATCGTTTATCCGCAACGGCGAGAGCGAGCTTGTTTCGATTACGCGGGCTGAAATTGCGAAAGAGCTGTCGGTCCATGAATCGACGATCAGCCGGGCGGTTGCGAATAAATCTGTGATGCTGCCGAATCGGAAAGTTGTGCCGCTGTCGATTTTCTTTGACCGGAGCCTGAACGTGCGTTCCGTGATCCGCGATTTGATCCGCGATGAACCGAAACCGTTGACGGACGCGGGAATCGTGACGATCCTGCGGGGAATGGGCTATGACGTCGCGCGGCGGACGGTCGCGAAATACCGCGCGATGGAAGGGATTTTGCCGGCGCGTCTGAGAAAGGCGGCGAATGGAAAATAATTCGGTCGGAACTCAGGCGTCCGTCATAGATACAAACATGATTTTCCCGATTGCGGAAGCTTTTTTGAGCGGGATCGCAACCCCCGCGTTCCTTTGGGAAACGGCTGCGGGAAGAATTATTAAGAAAAATGCGCTTGCCGAAGAGATGTTCCGGAGATTTAATCGCGAATCCGATTTTCTCGGCGATTTCCTTCAAAACTGGACGAAGGTTCGTTCGTTCGCCTACGATACGATGTGGTTCGAATTCGGGTCCGCTGATGAAGCGCCGCTTCTCGTTCAGGTTCGAAACGCGCTGATAGACGCCGAGACGGATTTAATGCTTTCGATCGTTATTCATGCGCAATGGGCGGATCATCGCTTATCGGATCAATCGTTGGAAGGACTGAACGGGCTGATTCGGACGGCTTCGGTAACCTTCCTGTCGCGTAAAGATTTTATCGATAACTTTGAAACGTTCCTTTATCGAACGACGATTACGCTTAGCCTTTCCTCCTTTAATTTTATTCCGGCGGAGCGGATTCGCGAATACGGCTTGTTCGAACCGGCCGAGAAATACGCTAAGAACGGCCTGGCCTATCACGTTTACGCGCCGTTCGTCGATCAGTTCGGGCGGCTGAATCCCGGCGTTCTCTCAAATTTGCAGGATTTATCGGAGCGGGTTCCGGAGAATTTTCTGGTCTTCCCGGTTCCGGACGGAAATGACGCGATCGGTTGGTTCGTTCTCGTTTTATATGACAATCGTAATTATTCTTATGATCTGCTGCAATCGGTTATGGAGGTTTTTTCGACTTTTTTCCAATCGCTGATCGATAAAATTATCATGACGAAATCGCTGTATCAAAGCGATTTTGAAAATCGTCTGAATATTCGGATTGTCGATAACGTCAGCGAAGGAATCGTTATTACAAATCAGCAGTTTCAGATCGTTTATCTTAACAAGATCGCGGCTAAAATATTCGGTTTTACGCCGAAGGATATTTTCGGCCATCAGCTTGAAGACCTGCTCGTGTCGAACGTTTCGATTCGAAATTATGTCAGCTCGAGCGCGGACAACGAAGAATCCTTTATTGAAACGCCTTCGGTCCAGTATCTGCACCGGCGCAGCGGCGAGCGTTTCCCCTGCCAGATCCGTTTTTCGAAAGTTCGGATGAACGATGAAAATCAGTATTTCATATTCGTTTTAAGCGATATTACCGAAACGGAGGAGAGCCGGCGAAAAACGGAACAGCTGACCCACCGCGCGATTTTAGGCGATTTCGCTTCGATGATGGCGCATGAAATCCGCAATCCGATCAACAATATGAAGCCCTGGATCCAAGTTATCAAAAGTTCTGCGGGAAAAAACGACTCGATGTATAACGCCGCCTGTAAGATCGAAGATGACTGCCAACGGGTCTCGGATATTATTTCGAATATTCTGAATTTTTCACGGCCGCTGAAACTGAACTTCGAGTTGACCGATTTGGGCGCGTTGATCGAGGTTATCCTTGAACGTTGGAAACGCGATTTTGCGAGCGAAAATATTCGTTGTTTCTTTCGTAAGCCGGAAGATTTCCCGAAATTATATCTGGACGTTAAATCGATCGATCAGGTTTTAACCAATCTGATCCAAAACGCAGTCGACGCGATCAATCATGCCGGCGGGATACTTACGCTGAACCTTTCGACGCGTCCATACGGGGTTTCCGGTCGCGATATCGCCGTTTTATCCGTGTCGAATACCGGCCCGGGCATCCCGGACGAGCTGATCGACCATATCTTTGAACCGTTTATCACGTCGAAGAAAAACGGAAACGGTTGGGGATTGGCGCTAACGAAGCGCATTATTGCGTCCCATAAAGGCACAATTCAGGTAAAATCATTGACTGAAGGCGTTGTATTTGAAATTTTCTTGCCGGTTTCGAACGGAGGATAACAGGGTGGATTTTACTTTACTGATCGTTGACGACGAAGATAATTTTCGCGAGGGACTTAGAGCCTACTATGCGGATAAATATCGAATCCTGGACGCCGGAAATTTAACCGGGGCCCGAAAAATCCTTTCGTCAACGGCGGTTGATTTGATCCTGTTGGACGTTCAGATCGGTCAGGAATACGGTCCGGATTTGCTGCCCGAAATACGCCTGATGAACCCCATGCCGCGGACGATTTTATTAACGGCTTACGGGGAAGTCGAGATGGCTGTCGATGCGATGAAAAACGGGGCGTTCGATTTTCTTAGCAAGCCGGTTAATTTTCCGGTTCTGGACGCCGCGCTGGAGCGCGCGATTAAGGTCGTCGTCAGCGAACGGGAACTGGATTGCGACCGACCGCAAAAGTTCGGCAAGAACGATTTTATTATTGGCGATAACGAGAAAATCAGGAAAGCGTATTCGCTGGCGGAGCGCGCCGCCAAAGCTCAGGCTTCGATTTTGATTGCCGGAGAGACGGGCTCGGGTAAAGACGTTGTCGCGCGTTATATCCATCTTTGCGGCCCGCGTTCATCAAAACCTTTTCATCCGCTGAATTGTTCCGCGATCCAGCCGACAATGCTGGAATCGGAGCTTTTCGGTCACGTCGCCGGCGCGTTTACCGGCGCGGATAAACTTCATAAAGGGTTGATCGAGGCTGCCAATGACGGTATCTTGTTTCTGGACGAAATATCGTCGATGAGTACGGATATGCAGGCGAAATTGCTGCGCGCGTTGGAATCGAAAAAGATCCGCCGCGTCGGCGGAACGCAGGAAATCGACGTCGACGTTCAAATCGTCGCCGCGACGAATCATGATATTCCGGCTCTGATCGAAGAGGGAAAGTTTCGTTCCGATCTTTTTTATCGTTTGAACGTGATTCATATTGAACTCCCGCCGCTGCGGGAACGAAAAGAAGATATTCCGAAACTTTGCGGTTTTTTTATTCGTAAACTGAGCATGGAACAGGGAAAGAACATATCTCATATCGATCCCGCGGTATTAACGATGTTAATGGATTACGACTGGCCGGGGAATATCCGCGAATTGCGAAACGCCTGTTTGCGCGCGGTGATTTTCTGTAACGGCGATACGATTCGGCTCAACGAGTTTTCAATTTGATCCGCGCTTTGCCGGATGAGGAGGGTTATGTCTGACCAATCGCTACTGGGATTAATTATCGCCGTCCTGACGGTCGGCGGCGTTATCGCGCTGTTATCCGGGATTTTAACGCTGATTGCGAACGTTTTCTCGTTCGAAGCGAAATCGGTCCAGAAGAACGCGACGAAGTTGGCGGAAAAAGGTTTCGGGGAAGATTTAAGCGGCGCGCTCGGAAACGCCGGCTTTTTGATTAAGGAGTTGACCGCGTTAATCGAAACGAAACGCGGAATTGGCATGGCTCTTGTAATGATTGGGGGAGTGATGTTAATGGTTAGTATTTACTTCTTAACAAAATAATTCAGAAACCGAGACGATAAGCGAACGAGCCATGCCGATTCAGATGCCGCACCAGGATAAGATTTTTCGCCCGCAGTTTACAGAGCTTTCAAACGCCGCTTTCCGGCTGGAAAATTTCAGCTTGACGGAAAAACTGCTGATTTGTTGGCTGCGCGAATATCCGAACGATTTGTGGATGCGCTATCGGTTGGCGATCGTCTTATATAAGTCCGGAAAGACGAACGACGCGATCCGGCTTTCTGAGCTGATCGTTCGCTATGATCCCGAATTTGCCGAAGTTTGGGCGCTCTTATCGATTCTTTATCCGGAGGGTTCCGAAGATCGAAAGATCGCGAAATCGCGCTGTCAGCGGTTAAAAAGCCGGGCGTCTTCCGGCGCGGAATTCGGGAAAAACGACTCGTTTTTCGGAAAACTGCTGCGTCGGAAAGCGGACGAACCGTCTCGAATGATTGAAGAAACCGACGATTTCGATATTCTTTCCGCCTTGCGAATCGCGAAAGACAGCGGTCAACAGGAAGATCCGGCTTCGTATGAACGCCTGCTCAGCATTTATATGCGCCGGTGGCCGCAGGTCATCCAATTCAAGTTGCTTTTCGGGCAATTCTTGAATCGAAGCGGCGCGATCGATAAGGGCGCGAATCTGATTCACAGTACGGTCGCGTCGGATTTGCTGGGGATGGCAGCTGAAAGGATGTGGGGGAACGCGCATGATTTCAAGCGGATGTATTACGCCGAAGACGACTTGTCCGTCGATATCTCCGCGATTGCCGTTCCGGAAAATGTCGCTGCGGCGGCCAAACTTGAAACCCTGACCTGCGTTCGTATAGACGAGCAATCCGAGCCGGATGTAAATCCTGTGGCGAATGACGGCGAACGCGGCGATCCGATTGAAACGGAAAAACCGGCGGCTGTTCTCGATCTTGATTCGGAAAATGACGAGCCGGCGGCGGAGCCCGCTGCGGATACCTGCCGTAGCCAAAC
>JASBYO010000024.1 GCA_029983925.1 Flexilinea sp. | reverse complement strand
CCGCGAAGGCGGCTTGACGGTCGGCGCCGGCGTTATTACCGAAATTATCGCGTAATTTATCAGAAAGAAGCGGCTTGCGCGAGTAAGCCGCGTTGAAAGAGAAAGTAAAATGGCTTCAAAACGTAAAGATATTCGACCGGTAATTACTTTCGCTTGCACGGATTGCAAGGAACGGAATTATACGTCTGAAAAAAACCGCCGCAACGATCCGGGCCGAATGGAAATCAGTAAATTCTGCCCGCGCTGCCGGAAGCATACGACGCACCGGGAAACGAAATAATGTAGGTTTCAAATATCCGGATCTGATAATGATCCGGATATCTTAGGTGAATAGCTCAATTAGGCAGAGCGCCTGTCTCCAAAACAGGAGGTTGTGGGTTCGATTCCTGCTTCACCTGCTAAACATGAAAGCGGCGCCGCTCCAAAAGAGCGGCGCTTATTTCCTAGAAAACCGAATACCGATTCTCGATCGAGAAGGAGATTGGAAAAATGGCTACGGATAAGAAACTCGAAAAAACGGTGAAACCGACCGTTAAGAAAGACGCGCCCAAAAAGAAACCGTCCAAATTGGAAAAATGGTGGAACGAAACGACCGGCGAATTGCGCCGCGTGACTTGGCCGACGAAAGAGGACGCGATCAAGATGACGAAGATCGTTCTGGTCGTCGTTGTCGCGATGGCGGCTTTTTTGGGGATTATTGATTTCGTCTTCTCAGAACTCTTCGGATTGATTATCGGCTAGTCAGTTCAGTTAGGAAGTAAAGAAATGGGATCACAGGAATTCGATCTGGCAACTTCGGACGACGCGCCGGATCCGTTAAGCGAAGCGTTCCGAAGCGCCGAGAGCGCGAAGGAAGAGAAACTGCGCGCCGAAGAGGCTGAGAAAGTCGCTAAAAAAGCCGGAAAAGCAAAGAAACCGGCGCGCGCGGGAAAAGAAGATTCGGCGGAAATTGAACAAGTCGAAGCCACGCACGAACGCGGTTGGTTTGTCATTAACTGCTATTCGGGATACGAAAAGAAAGTTCGAAAAAACTTGTCCCAACGGATCGAATCGATGGGCATGAAAGAATTTATCTTTGATATCGTCGTCCCGACGCAGGAAGAAATCGAAGTCAAAGATGGGAAACGGGTCACGATCGACCGCTTGATCTTCCCGGGATATCTGTTGGTTAACATGATCCTGACGGAGGAATCCTGGTTTATCGTTCGGAATACGCCCGGCGTGACCGGATTCGTCGGCATGGGAAATCAGCCGACGCCGCTTCGCCAGGAAGAAGTCAACAGCATTATTAAACGCATGGAAGCGCAGGCGCCTGTCGTCAACGCCAATTTCAAACTTGGCGAAAAGGTTCGGATTATCGACGGACCTTTCAACGATTTCCGCGGTAATATCGCAGAGATCGATCTGGAAAAGACGAAAGTCCGCGTTATGGTCAATTTCTTCGGACGCGAAACGCCGGTTGAACTCGACTTCCTGCAGGTTGAGAAATGCTAAATATTTATCGATAGGAAGTTCGGCGTCGAACTTCTGATTATCATGTGGAAGGGCAGCGGCCCGTTATTACCACGAGGAGAATAGAATGGCAAAAAAGATTAAAGCAATCGTCAAACTTAATTTGAACGCCGGCAAGGCAAATCCTGCGCCGCCGGTCGGTCCGGCTCTTGCCGCGCATGGGATTAACATCATGGCGTTCGTCAAGGACTACAACGCCCGTACGCAAAACCGCGTCGGCGAAGTCGTTCCGGCCGAAATCACCGTCTTTACTGACGGTTCGTTTACGTTCGTCCTGAAAACCCCGCCGACAACCTTCCTGATCAAGAAGGCCATTGGAATGGAGAAAGGTTCCGGCTTAGCCAGTAAGGGAAAAGAAGGCAAAATTACGCGCGCGCAGATCCGCGAAATCGCCGAAGCGAAATTTAACGATACGAACGCGGTTGATATCGAAGGCGCGATGCGCCAAATCGAAGGCACCGTCCGTAATATGGGCGTTGAAATCGTTGACTAATAATGAAAAGTGGGAGAGGCGGCGCCTCGTCCGTACCACAAGGAGATAACATGGCAAAACACGGAAAAAAATTTCAAGACGCGGCGAAGAAAGTTGATCGCTCCGTTTATTACAGCCCGCGCGAAGCGGTCGCGTTAGCGAAAGAAACGTCGATTACCAAGTTTGACTCGACGATCGAAATCCATATTAACACGTCGTTAGACCCGCGTCAGGCGGACCAGTTGGTTCGCGACGTCGTCGTTCTCCCCAACGGCTTGGGGAAAACGGTCCGGGTTCTCGTTTTCGCGCAGGGCGAAGGCGTGGCGCTGGCGAAAGAAGGCGGCGCCGATTACGTTGCCGACAGCGATGAATGGATCAAGAAGATTCAGGACGGTTTTACCGATTTCGATGTGGCGATCGCGACGCCGGACATGATGGCTAAAGCCGGCCGTTTAGGTCGGGTTCTCGGTCCGCGCGGCTTGATGCCGAATCCGAAGGCCGGGACGGTTGTTCCCGCTGAAGATTTACCGCGCGTTATTAATGAAGCGAAAGCCGGCCGCGTTGAATTTCGTCTTGATAAATCCGCGAACCTTCACGCTCCGATCGGAAAATCTTCCTTCAGCGAAAAAGCGCTGTATGAGAACCTTCTGGCGTTTATGGACGCCGTAAAGAAGGCGAAACCCTCGGGCGCGAAAGGCGCTTACGTCCGTAAAGTAACGTTGACCTCAACGATGGGCCCCGGCGTTCGCGTTGACGCAAGTCAAGCTCAGTCGATGCCCGTTTACAGCGACTAAACTAACGTTGGTTTGAGCTGCCGCGGAATTATATTCGCGGCAGATAAATAAAATCATGATTCCGCTTAAATCCTGACGGAATCGGTTATAATTGTATACGTTCTCTGAAGACAGCCGGTGCTCTCAATCGAGCTTAATATCCTGCCGAGGCGAATGGACAAAGTTTCTCGCGATGCGATAGAAGCGTCTTAACCTCGGCTGCCGGTTAAGACGCTTTTTTTTGTCGAAACTTTACGGGAAGGAGGAATTAAACCTTGGCTTTTACTCGATCTGAAAAAGGTGCGATGATGGATGGCTATCGGGAAATGCTCGATAAGTGCCAGGCGATCTTCGTATTGGAATACGCAAAGATGGACATGCCGGTAATCGATCAGATTCACAAAAAGGCTCGCGAAGCCGGCGGCGAACTTCACGTCGTCAAGAACACGCTCTTTACGAAAGTTATCGATGAAATCGGTTATGAAGTAAACGATGCAACCCAAATCGGGACGTCTTTAGTCGGGTTCGCGTTCAAAGACGCCGCCGCGTTAGCGAAAGTCGTCAGCGAAATTGCGAAAAGCGACGCGTTCAAAATCAAGGGCGGATATCTGGATAAAGCGTTCCTGGACGCGAAGTCTATTAAAGCGCTGTCCGACCTGCCGCCGCTTCCGGTTATGCGCGCGAAGCTGCTGGGAACGATTATGGCTCCCGCTTCGAAACTCGTCCGTACGGTCAACGAACCGGCGCGCTCGCTCGCCGCTGTTGTTCAGGCGCACGTTACCGCGCAGGAATCTGCCGCCGCGTAAGTTGGCGTTCGACCCTGCCTCTTGATTTCAAGAGATGAATCGGATCGGGACTCCCGATCTCCGATTGAATTGAATCGATATAGAAATACAAATTTAGGAGTAAAAAATGGCTGACATTGCTAAATTAGTTGAAGAATTGAGCGCGCTGAGCGTTTTAGAAGCTGCCGATCTGGTTAAAGCGTTGGAAGAAAAATGGGGCGTTTCCGCCGCCGCTCCGGTTGCCGCCGTCGCGGTTGCCGCCGGCGCCGCTGAAGCCGCCGCCCCGGCCGAAGAACCGACCGAATTCGACGTCGTTATCAAAGACGCCGGCCCGAAGAAGATCGACACGATTAAAGTCGTCCGCGCGCTGACCAATCTGGGTCTCGTCGAAGCGAAACAGATGGCCGAAACCGCCGGTTCGAAGGTTCTGACCGCCGTCGGTAAAGACGTCGCGAACGACGCGAAGACGAAACTCGAAGGCGCCGGAGCTGTTGTCGAAGTCGTTCCCGCCGCGTAAGCTCGGTCTTCAATTATTTTTCAAATCAAACGAAAGAGCCGCTCCGAAGAGCGGCTTTTTTGTTTGATCCCGTAGAAACGCTGCGTTTAATTTCGCGGAAACGACCCGGCGTTCGGAAAAGCGAAGGCTTCAGTTTCTTCTTTTCAGCGGATAAAATCCGTCGCGATCCGCCTCTCTTTTTCAGGCAATCCGTATTTTTCTTTTCCGAGCGCGACGCTCTTGATCAGGAAGCTCATATTCCGCGCCAAAACGCGCATCGTTTGCAGCCCCTCCTCATCACTGGCCGCGTCGCCGGGTTCGCGGCCATGGACGCTGTTCCAGTATTGGCTCGACGCGACCGGCATTCCTGAAATCGTGAAAAATTTATTGACTTCGTCGAACGTCGACGATAATCCGCCGCGGCGGGCGATAACGACGCTCGCGCCGATTTTCATCGTTTTATCAAAGCGCGCGCTGTGAAAAAGGCGCGTCAGGAAAGCGATCAGCGTCGCGTTGGCGGACCCGTAATATACCGGCGTCGCGGCGATAAGACCGTCGGCTTCGCGGAATATCGGCGCGGTTTCATTGACAATATCGTCAAAGACGCATTTCCCGATCTCGAAGCATTTTTGGCAGGCGATGCAGCCGCGAATGTTTTTCCCGCCGATTTGCAGCAGCTCGGTTTCGATCCCGTCGGACTGAAAGATCGGGATCATCTCGTTTAAAGCGGCCGCGGTGTTGCCGTTGACGTGCGGCGATCCGTTGAGTAATAAAACTTTCATGCGTCGGTCTCCCTTTTTATTCCTGTTTTATAAATCGTCAATTTTGTTGAGGAATACTTCAAATTCCTGTTTTGTATATGTGTGGACGGCCTTGAAGTAGAAGCTCTTAAATCTTTCTAAGCCAAAACGGATAAACTCTTCGCCACTTTTGGAAAAGGTATATTTGGCGATAGCATCACGCGATTGAGATTCCTGAATTTTATTTTGTTTCATTTCTTGTGTAGAAATCGGGCAAGCTATAGGATTATAGACCAGAACGAATTGTAATGTTTTTCTTAATTTTGAGATCGTCTCGCCGGTGATATCGCTGAAGATCAGCAGCGAAGCAAAGATTTTAGTTTTGATTTCATACGATTCAATTTTCCCGTTTTTGAATTCAATAAAAATCTGTCGAGCTGGATCAAAAATCAACGCATCAACAGATTTTGAACATATTTCGGAAAGAACTAAATCATTTAAATAAGTAGTTTTAACCTTATCGAAGTTGATTGCTTCGAGTTGGGAATCAGTCATAAATTCGTTATGACTTGAATCGAACGATAAATTCATCAGCGTGTCTTTGTGTTTCTCAAAGATTTCGAATTTATTCGCCATCGCGATATCTTTCATTTTCCAATTCCTGGAACGGGCGCGCCAACTTCGCGTAAATCCGATCGATATCGTTCGTGACTTCCTCAATAACGGCTGATTCGCCTTCTTTGGAGGCGAGATAATAGCGGCACTTGTCATGGACACCATGTTTTACAGTATAGACTTCAAGCGCGTTGAGAAAATAGGGGCTATGTGTCGTTAAAAGGATGTGCAAGCTGAATTCTTTTTGAATCAAAACGATCAGCTCCGCGAAGATCAGCTGCCATTCAGGGTGGAGATGAATTTCCGGTTCGTCTAAAATGATCGTTCCGCTTTCCGTAATCGCCCCTTTTAATAACAGTGTTTTCAGAATGACGAAAGTTTTCAGCCCGGCCGATAAGTTTCGTATGTCGAGAAGTTGATCGGAATTCGGCAATTTAAATCTTTTATTCTTTCCGACATTGATAATATCGCCAACGCCGATTTGCTTGAGTTGGTTTAAGACTTTTTCAAGCTTGGTTTTCGTAAAGGTTTCAAGAATGATGTTTCTGTTTTCAATATTTAATTTTGAAACTAAATGATTCTTATAATTAAATTTTTCTCTGACCGGAAAACCCGCGGAATCGATAATTTCGTCTAAAGCAAAGGGGTTGTCGATGTAAATTGCTTCAGATTTGGGGACCAGATCTTTGCTGATCTCGCTGATTTTATCGTCGGATAAGATTATGGAAATTGAATGACCGTTTTTTCTAAGTAGGATTTTCGCTTGCGCTTTATCGTGAATATTGCAGATTTGATTATGGAACGCCGCTCTAAGTTCTTTCTCGAGAATACGATCAGCATAGTCCGCCGCCGAAAAATTTAAGATAGAAAGTGCTTTTTTTACAAATTGCTCTTCATTTGGAAAAAAAGCAGACTCGTTTCCCAAAATTTTTTTGATAAATTCTTTAGTGAGATTAGAAATTTCAATTTCGTTGATATCTGGCGAATTAGCGGGAATATTTTCGACAATAAACTCAGCCAAATTTTCGGCTGACATCATTTCCCAAAAATATGCCTCATCTAAAATTTCATGTCCAATCGTATAACTTTTAATTAACGTCTGGATTGCGTCGATTTTCTCGTTTTTGATTCGCTCGTCGATTTGAGAAAAACAGTTCAGAACGGAAAATAACGCCTTGCCGACAGTGCTTTTTCCGGTATTGTTTTCGCCGGCGATTACCGTAACGCCATCTAAATGAATATCGGCTTTTCGAATCATGCCGATATTTTCTAACGTTAATTGCATGACTTGCCTCCGTAGGAATCTTCCGTTTCCTATGTATCATTTATATCATGGCTTGGTAAATTTTTATGGGTTTTCGATGGTTCGAACGCGAGGAAGGAGCTTTTTTTCGTCGGCGCTGCTGTTTGTTTTACAGCGGTTGAACAGTGAAAGCCATGAATGGAATGGTATAATTAATCTGTTAACACTTAGGAAATTGGGCGCACGAAACTTTATGGAAAAAGATGAAATTCAGTTAGTCGATATCGATCGCCAGATGCGGGAAGCGTACCTCGATTATGCGATGAGCGTTATCGTTTCACGCGCGCTTCCGGACGCGCGCGACGGTCTGAAACCGGTTCATCGACGGATCCTGTTCGCGATGCACGACATGGGGATTCGCGCCAGCGGCGCGCATAAGAAATCCGCCCGTATCGTCGGGGAAGTCCTGGGAAAGTATCATCCGCATGGCGACAGCTCGATTTACGACGCGATGGCGCGTATGGCGCAGGATTTTTCGATGCGGTATACCTTGGTCAACGGTCAGGGGAACTTCGGCTCGATCGACGGCGATTCGCCGGCTGCGATGCGTTATACCGAAGCCAAACTGGAGAAGATTACCGAAGAAATTCTCGCCGATATCGATAAGGAAACGATTGATTTCACCGATAACTTTGACGGAACGCTGAAAGAGCCGACCGTCATGCCGACGAAAATTCCTTTGCTGCTCCTGAACGGATCGGCGGGGATCGCGGTCGGGATGGCGACGAACGTCCCGCCGCATAATTTAGGCGAGCTGACTGACGCGATCATTTACATGATCCAGAATTACGACAATCTGGACGAGGTTTCCGTCGACGATCTGATGAAATATGTCAAGGGCCCCGATTTCCCGACCGGCGGGATTATCATGGGTCGGGAGTCGATCGCTCAGGCGTATTCGACCGGACGCGCAAAAATCGTCGTTCGCGGGCGGACGCATATCGAGGAGTCGCGCGGCAGCGATCGTTACGATATTATCATTACCGAGATCCCGTACCAGGTCAATAAAACGACGCTGATTGAACGTATCGCCCAGACGGCGCGCGAAGGCCGAATCGACCAGATCTCCGATCTGCGCGACGAATCCGACCGCGAAGGTATGCGGATCGTTATTGAACTCAAACGCGGCAGCCAGCCAAATCAGGTGCTGAACCTGCTGTATAAGCATACGCCGCTCCAATCGACGTTCGGCGTCATCAATTTAGCGCTCGTTAACGATCAGCCGCGCACGCTTTCGCTGAAGCGCGCGCTGCGGATTTTCATCGATCACCGGCTTGAAATCGTGCGCCGCCGCAGCGAGTTTGAGCTGCGCAAAGCGCGCGAACGGGCGCATATCCTTGAAGGATTGATGGTCGCGTTGGCGAATCTCGACGACGTAATCGCGCTGATCCGCGCCGCGAAAGATACTCCGACGGCGAAAGAGCAGTTGATGAGCCGTTACGGTCTGACCGATATTCAGGCGCAGGCGATCCTCGATCTTCAGCTGCGCCGTTTATCCGCTCTCGAACAGCAGAAAATCGAAGACGAACTCGAAGAGATACGGAAAACGATCGCCTATCTCGAATCGGTTTTAGCCGATCCGAAGCTTCAGCTGGGTATCGTTGAAACGGAAACGCGCGAAATCCGCGAAAAATATGCCGACGAACGGCGGACGACGATCGATCTGGACGCGAGCGAAGTTTTAGACGATTTGGACATGATCGAGGATCGTTCCGTTTTCGTTTCGCTCACGGATCGCGGCTATATCAAGCGCGTCAACTCCGACACGTACAGGACGTATAACCGCGGCGCGATGGGAATCGCCGGTCATGGGTTAAAAGAAGAAGATCACGCGCTGAAACTCGTTCATGCCAACACGCTGGATAAGATGCTCTTTTTTACCAACCGCGGCAAAGTTTACGCCGAATACGTTTTCCGGATCGCGGAAGGCGGACGCACGGATAAAGGAACGCCGGCGATCAATATTATTAATCTCGAACCAGACGAAAAAGTTACCGAAATGGTCAGCGTCCAGGAATTCGCGCCGAATAAATATTTACTGATGGGGACCGCGAACGGGAAGGTCAAACGGACGCCGCTCTCAGGTTTCGCGAATATCCGTTCGTCGGGAATTATCGCGATGGGAATGGAAGAGGGCGACGAGCTTCACTGGGCGAAAATTACCGACGGGAGCGATGACGTCGTAATTGTCAGCCGGAACGGGAAAGGCCTGCGCTTCAGCGAAAAGAAGATCCGCGCGATGGGCCGGACCGGATCCGGCGTACGCGCGATGAAGCTTGGAGAAGGAGACCGCGTCGTTTCGATGGTTGTCTGCCGTCCGGAAGATAAACTGCTGATTATCAGCGAAAAAGGGATCGGGAAGCGCGTCCTCGTTTCGGCGCTGACGCCGCACGGGCGCGGTACCGGCGGAGTTCGCATTACCAATCCGCGCGGGTTGGATATTTACGGTCATATCGTCGGGGCGATCGTCGTCCAGGACGAAGAAGACGTTACTTTCCTTTCGAGCGGCGGGAATATTATCCGGCTGCGCGTTGAGAAAATCCCGATTCAGGGCCGCGCCGCCCGCGGCGTCCGCGTCGTCCGTTTGGCGGCCGATACGGAGATCGTCTCGATGGTCGCCAGCGATCATGACGAATATCAGGCTGATTCCGACGATTCGGATGAAGGCAGTTTCGCGGATATGACGATGCAGCCGGACGCGCTGGACGCAGCGCTCGACGCGGACGCAGATGAATCCGACGCCGAAGATCTTGCCGAAAGCGAAGATGAGCTTGATTCGGAAGACGGCGATTCGGAAGATGCTTAAGCCGGTATTGATCCGCGGTTCGGAAATATGAAGAAATTGTCAGACGAGGTTGTTTCCTCGGAATGACGGCTATATTTTAAGCCGAAGTTCGGATTGCGATTATTGAGAAAGCGAAGGCGCTAACCTTCGCTTTCTTGTATGATTCGGACGCTTGGGCCGGTTTTTGAGCGAACCGGATCAGCGGAGGTTTTCCGGGAGGAAATCGGTAATTTCTTTCGTCCCGTAAGCCTCGGCCCAAATCCGTTCGAATCCCGCCATCGCAGCGTCTGTCGAGGGATGCGCGATCAGCGAATCGAACAATTCCGGCGCGATCGTCGCCGCGTGGCAGCCCGACAGCTCCAATCCTTTGACTTGATCGACGGTACGGAAGCTCGCGCCGAGAATTTCGCACTTCGTTCCGCTTAATTGAAAGGCTTTGATCATTCCGGCAACGCAGGCGACGCCGTCTGCGCCGATGTTGTCGATATGGCTGATATACGGCGCGACGTAAGCCGCGCCGGCCGACGCCGCGATCGTCGCTTGCAGAATGGAATGGACCGCGGTTACCGCGGTTGGGATATTGTTTTCGGCGCACAGCCGCACAGCTTTATAGCCTTCACGGGTTGCCGGAATTTTTACGATCAGGCGGTTCCCGAAATACAGCCGCAGTTTTTCCGCCTGAGAAGCCATCTCCTCCGCGCGTTTTGCGGTGACTTGGAAAAAGATTTTCAGGTCTTTCTCCTCCGCGAACGATTTATACATCGGCATCAACGGCGTCAGTTTCTCTCCGATACGCGCGAGGATTTTCGGGTTGGTCGTGATCCCGCGAATTGGGTAAACGTCCGCGATCTCGCGGATTTTCGCCAGATCTCCGCTGTCAACAAACAATTTCATATCTTGCTTCCCTTCCGCTATGAGCCTTCGCAGCCCGGCTTTTCATGAAGTTTTGCCGGCTGACGGGCGCTCAAAACTGAGTCGAATTTTAATAATGATAATCGCGCGCGTCTGCGCTATAAAATAAACGATGATATTTGAGGCTGAACCGATCCGGCAGGCGCTTTTCAAAGGAAACAAGGATTCGGAAAGCTTAAATTTACGTTTTACGCCAAAGTCGGCGCGTTAACGAATATAATAAAAAAAGGATCATGATTACGACGGATTTAATATCGAATCGGTCCGCGGCAAGAACGGAAAGGAATTCGCAGCATGAATTCAGATTTAATTAACTCAAGTTTCACTATCAAAGATATCGCCGACGTCACGCCGACGCAACGCATCGCCATGCTCATCGACGGCGACAACGCGCAGCCGTCTCTCATCGATAAGATTCTGGCGGAGACGACGAAATACGGAATGATCACGATTCGGCGCATCTACGGGGATTGGACGACCGCGAATATGAGCGGCTGGAAAGATACGCTCCAAATCCACGCGATTCAGCCGATTCAGCAGTTTCGTTATACGGTCGGTAAAAACGCGACCGACTCGGCAATGATTATCGACGCGATGGATATTTTTTATTCGGGAACGGTCGACGCTTTCTGCCTCGTTTCGAGCGACAGCGATTATACGCGCCTGGCGACGCGGATTCGCGAACAGGGAATTTTCGTCATGGGGATCGGCAAGAAATCTACCCCGCGCGCGTTTGTCAACGCCTGCGACGTTTTCGTCTATACCGAGAACCTTGTCCCTGCCGACCAGCTGCGTACGTCGACAAGCGCCGGCAGCGGCAACGGGACCCATAAACGACGGTCTTCCGCCAAAAGCAGTCAAACGTCGTCCGCGACGCTTCCGGCTGCGAGTTCGCCCGACGCGGCTTTTGATCTTGACAGCGCCGCGAATGACCCGCTGCCGCTGCTGCGCTCGGCGTTCGATTTGGCGACGAACGATAACGGCTGGGCGTTTTTAGGGACGCTCGGTCATCATCTTCGTCAGCTGGATCCCGGGTTTGATTCGCGTACTTTCGGATACAGGCAGCTGTCGTTGATGATCCAGGCATATCCGGACGTTATCGAAACGAAAGAAGTCAAGGGCTCCGACGGAACGTCGGCGATTTACGCCCGGCTCAGGACTCCTGAATTTACGAAAACGAAGTAGGCGAACGATGCGCGGCGAAAAAATTTTAAATCTGCTGAAAGGGAGTTTCGCGTCTTTCAGGGCGTCGGGTTCGGTCTGGCTCTGGCTTTCCGGCCTCGGTTCAGTTCGGAACGCGCTTCCGGAATTTTTCGGACGGGAGTTGGTCCTTATTTTCCCCGGCGATTCTTATAAACGGAGTTATCCCTATATCGAGAAAGACGGGGATTTATACGCGTTGATCCTTGACGATTCGGCCGCGGAAGCGGAGAAGCGGATTTTAGCCGCTCCGATCGTTCAGCTTTGGACGGCTGACGGCTGGTACAGCGCGGACGCGCGGGTTTTAATCCCCGCGGATCAGGCGGCGCTGCTGCGCGGCCGCGATCCGGAGCGGCTCTTCGGTTCGCTGGGCGCGCGTTTTCTGGCGGAAAAACCGATTTTGCGCGTAATCTCGCTGCGGCGTATCGCCGCTTGTACCGGGAAGAACGGACCCGGCCAATACGCTTGGGCCTGGGCGGCGCTGTCGCTGTATCTCCTGATCCGCGCGCCGTTCCGTTCGAAAAAGTAAAGATGAGGATTCAAGAATGACTTATACGCCGTATACCCCGCCGCAGCAGCCGCTCAAACCGCGGCGCTCCCGTTTCGGCGGATTTCTAAAATTCATTTTTTACGCGCTGGTTATCGTTCTCGGTTTTTTATTTTACGGGTCCCTAAAACCGCGCTCAACCCAAAATAACGCGGAAATCGACGAGCTGCGGGCCGAGGTCCGCGCGCTTCAGACGCAAGTCGCCGCCGCTCCGCCGGTCGAAATCGCCGCGGAAACGATTCGCGAAGTCAGCGTCGAAAGCGAAGTTACGCGCGTCGTCGAGGAAGTCGGGCCGGCGGTCGTAACGATTACGGCTGAAAAACCGGCGGATGAGTCGAGTTACGGCTATTGGGGTTTCTTCTTTCAGCCGCGCGGCCGCTCGACCAGCATGGGCTCAGGCGTGATTATTCATCGGGACGGGTATATCCTGACGAATAATCATGTCGTAGACGGCGCGGACGTTTTCACGATCGAATTGGCGAACGGCGAAACGTACCCCGCCGAGCTGATCAACCGCGACCAGTTCAGCGATTTGGCCGTTCTGAAAATGGACGGTCCCGTTCCGACGGTCGCCGAACTCGGCGATTCCGATTCGCTTAAATCCGGAGAGACGGTTATCGCGATCGGCTCCGCGCTCGGAAATTTTAAAAATACGGTTACGACCGGCGTCGTCTCGGCGACCGGACGCTTTCTCCAAACGGACGAAGGTTACTACATGGAAAACCTGATCCAAACCGACGCGGCGATTAATCAGGGAAATTCCGGCGGCCCGCTGATGAATTTAGACGGTAAAGTGATCGGGATTAACGTCATGATCGTTCGCGGTTCGCGGGCGAGTTCCGCTGTCGCCGAAGGTCTCGGGTTCGCGATTCCCGCCAACACGGCGCGGCTCATCGCCGACCAGATTATCGCGAACGGCGATTTCCAGCGTCCCTATCTGGGGATCCAGTGGCAGGACCTGACGCCGCGCCTGGCGTACCGTTACCGGCTCCCGGTCGATTACGGAACGTATATTTACGAAGTTATTCCCGGCGGTCCGGCGGATCGGGCCGGTCTTCAGGCCGGCGATATCCTGACGAAAATCGGCGCCCGGAAGATCGACGCCGAAGGATCGTTTTATAACGCGCTCTTCGCTTATCAGCCGGGAGAAACGGTTCCGGTCGAGTTCGTACGCGGGAGCGAGGTTCTTTCGCTCGAGGTACGCCTTGGTGGGAGCGAAACGGTCGGAACCGGGCTGTAGCGACGCATGAGCGCAGGAAAGACCCCTTCCGAAACCGCGGCGCGAGCCGAATCTCTCCCGGTCGGATCGCTGCGGCGCGGTTTGATTATTTTATCGGCGCTGGCGTTCGGCGCGACGGTTTGGACGTTGGCGACGCCGTCGGAATCGGACGCCGCGATTTTTCTCGGGTTTTCCCCGTTTCGGTTGACGCTTGCGCTGGCGCTGCTGATGCTCTCCGCCGCTTGCGCCGCCGCTTTCTGCGCCGCCCGCCCGATTGCGGGACGGCTGAACGCGCTGCTGATCTGTCGGGAACGTCTTTATTTGACGCTGCTGCTGCTTTGGTGCGGTTTGGGCGTTTCGTTATGGTGCGTTTTATTCAGTTGGCTCTTCATTCCGGCGAATTTACGTCCGGCGCTCGTTTGGCTGGCGCTGGCTTTCGCGGCGGCGATTATCCTGATCCGTCATGGCTATCGCGTCGTATTCGCGCGTCAAAATCTCCGCGCGTATTATCGCGTCTTCCCGCGTTGGACGGAGATCGCGCCGGTTCAGAAAAAAACGATGGCGGTTCTGCTGGTTATCTCCGCGCTTTATTTGGTTATCCTGCTGCCGTCGAATCTGAACGGGACGCGCGATATGGACGCGTTCGCGCGTTACGGCGGCGACGAATACGTTATTTATCCGATCCTGATGGACGTCATGAAGCCGGGCGATACATTCGGCGCGACGCTGTACCATCTGTTTATCTATGAAGATTATCACTACGGTTATCCGTTTTACGCCGTATCGACGCTGATCCTGACGCCTTCGCGGCTGATATTCGGCGCGTCTTTCGCCGAACGAGTCGCCGTCAATTTACCGCTGCTGCGGATCGGCGTTTCGGTTATCCCGCTCGTCCTGGCTTGCTGGATCATTGTTTACCTGTTTACGCGTTTCCGCCGCCCGTTCGTTTCGGCGTTGACGCTGATTTTCCTGCTTTTCGCGCCGGGCTCGCTTCAGAATAATCAAGGCTTCTGGCATCCGGACGGTTTGAATCTGCTGTTCGTCTGTCTGACGCTCTATTTCCTGCAGCGCGACCGCCGCCGTTTCGGACGCAACTTTTTCGCCGCCGCGGTATGCTGCGGACTGTCGATCGCGACGCGGCTTTACGGTTTTTTCTTTGTCGGCGCGATCGGCTTCTACCTGATTTATTCGCTGATCGGGAGGATACTGGATTTGAAGAAGGCGCTGACGGTCGGGCTGATTTTTATCGCGGTTATGACGCTGACCGCCGCGCTGGCGTCGCCGTATCTTTTCCGCGCGGACGCGCGCGCGCGCATGATTGAAATCATGAACGAAAAGTCGGGCGAAATGGCGCACGGATATGAAGGCGATTATGATCCGCGCAACGACCACCGTCCGGGTTGGGACGCCTGGTACCCGGCTTTCGAGGATCATTATGTTAAACGCTTCTGTTTCTGGTTCTTATGGGCGACGCTGCTGCTGGGCTGCGTCATGGGACGGGAACGGCTGACGTTTCAAGCGGTCTTTTTCTGGTGCGCCGCGGTTACGGCGTATCTCGTCTTCTTCGTCGCCGTCAAATCTACCCAATACGTCTTGCCGGCGCTGCTGCCGCTGATGGGCGCGGTTTTCGCCTTGCCGGAATTGGCGGCGGACGCGGCGGCGCGCCTTTCGGAACCAAGACGGCGCGCCGTAGTCAAATTCGCATGGGCCGCCAGCGCCGCCGTCTACGTCGTTCAGCTGGCTGCCAACCTGATTATCGTTCGTCCGCGTTTTTTCTAATCGAACCGACGCTGTTTTTTGTTCCGAACGCTGTGCAAATGAGCGCCAGGCTATGATCGTTTCTAATATCTAAATTTATCTAAAGATTAAAAAATCAGATATAATACTTGAAAATATTGCGCAGTTCGCAACGGTTAACTCGGAGAAGATTTAGACTGGATGGGGCGGTGCGAGATGACGGAAAATTGTCATGCTGAAGTATTATTTAAAGCGTTAAGCGATTCAAATCGGCTAAGAATTTTAGATTTTCTTCGCGACGGCGAAAAAAGCGGCGGCGAAATTATAAATTCTGTCGGTATAGGCCAGACGGCGGTATCGTATCATATGCGGATCCTCTGCGAATGCGGGATTGTCGTCAAGCGTCCGGTCGGCCGATGTATCTATTATCGGATCGAGCCGAATGCCTGTACGGATTGCTGCGATTATCTGATGACGATTTCGCAATGTTGTTCCTGCGCTATTTAACTGATTTTCAGGGTTTAATTTCTTAGGAAGGCTGTCTGAGAAGGTTGTCTTAAAAAGCCGGTACCCCAAAATTTCCTCGGATCGGCTGTTCGGATTTTTATGTCGAGCGGTAGGGAATTCAGGCCGTTGGGGTCCGCGTAGTTTTTTTCATTCGGGTCTATCCGGCTTTGGTCGTGTATAATCGAGTTATCAGCAAATGATCGGTCAGGAGGTCCGTTTATGCAATATTTTCCGTTTGGATATTGGAAGAGTCCGATTGATGAGTCGTGGTATAGCCGCTCCGGCGGACGCCTCAACCAGGTTCAGTTCGGCCCGAACGGATCGATTCTGGTTACCGAAGCGAAAGAAACGCGCAGCCTATTTCATATCGATCCGGTTACGGGAAAGCGGCGGCTGAACGGGACGTTTCCGATCGGCGGGACGGTCGCGTACGGCGGCGGCGATTTCGACGCGTCGGAAAATCTGATCGCGTTTTGTTCCCCCGGGAAAGGGCTTTGCCTGCGCGGATATGATAAAGCGCCGCCGCGGCTCCTCGTAGAAACCGCGCATAGCGTTTCTTCGCCGAAAATTTCTCCGGACGAGCGTTTTATCGTTTTTATCGAAAGCGACGGCGTGAACGATTGGCTGACGTTAGCTTCGGCGCGCGACGGAACGACGTCGAAACTCGTCCAAGGCGGGGATTTCTACATGCAGCCTTGCTGGAGCCCGGACGGGAAACGGATCGCCTGGACCGAATGGGATCATCCGCATATGGCGTGGGCGGGATCGCGCGTCATGATCGGCGTGTTCGACCCTGACGGCGGGAAGATCGGCGAGATTCGTAAGATCGCCGGCGGAACCGATTTCCCGGCCGACCAGCCGGATTTCTCTCCCGACGGGAAATTCCTGAGTTATATCGTTTCGAATGGAGAATGGCAGGATATCGCTGTTTTGGATCTGACTTCAAATGAGCGCCGTATCGTTGTTAAGGGGGATCGCGCCGAATTTTCTCAAGCGGCGTTCGTCATGGGGATTCGGACAACCGCCTGGTTCGGCGACGGACGGCGTATCCTTTTCCGCCGCCAGTACGGCGTCCGAGCCGCGCTCGAGACCGTATCGGTTCCCGACGGGACGATCGAAAAAGTCCCGATCCCGGCTCGTTACAGCGGTTTCGACCACGTCGCGGTCGATCCGCTCGGCGGCGCGATTGCCGCGAAAGCCGTCTCTCCTTACGAACCGCCGCAAGTTATTCGCTATGATAACGGCATGACGAGCGTCGTCCACAGGCTTGAATACGACGAACTTCCGGAAGATTGGATTTCGGATGCGCGCGAATTATCCTGGGAAGCGTCGGACGGGAGCGCGGTTCACGGCGTTTACTACGCGCCGAAAAACCCGGATTTCAACTGGAACGAAAAACCGCCGGCTTTCGTCATGGTTCACGGCGGTCCGACCGCGATTAAAGATCTCCGCTTCAGTCTTGAACGCAGTTACTTTACGTCGCGCGGTTACGGATGGCTTGACGTTAACTACCGCGGTTCGACCGGTTACGGACGCGCGTATCTGAACGCGCTGAACGGCTTTTGGGGTTGGCATGACGTTGAGGACGTTATTAGCGGCGCGAACTGTATCGGGAAATTTGGGCTGGCAGATCGGAACCGGCTTCTCGTTATCGGCGGGAGCGCCGGTGGTTATACCGTGCTGAACGCGCTGTCGCAATTTCCGGATTCGTTTAAGGCGGGCGCGTCGCTTTTCGGCGTGACTAATCTGTATTCGCTTTCGCTTGATACGCATAAAATCGAGCTGCATTATAACGATTCGCTCGTGGGAACGCTGCCGAAGGACGACGTCAAATATCGCGATTGGTCGCCGTGTTTTCATGCCGGACGAATTAAATCCCCGCTCGCCGTATTTCAGGGTGAAGCTGACCCGGTCGTTCCGCTGAATCAGGCGCAAGAACTGGTCGCGAAGTTGTCCGGTCCGAAAGTTGTCCGTTTTTATCCCGGCGAAGGGCATGGATTCCGTAAGCCGGAAACGAATCTGGATTATATCCGGACGCTGACTTCTTTCGTTCGCGACTATTTATAGTTGATCTTATCGCGAGGCGTTTGAAATGTCTTAAAATTGTCAGCAGATCCCGTGTTCCCGCATAAATACGGGTATAATAGAATTAGTTTAAAGATGTAATAATTACAATTTGATAAGTAAGAAGGAGTAAAAATCATGTTGTCAGCGAAAATGGAAACCGCGTTAAATTCTCAGGTCAATAAAGAGCTGCATTCGGCTTATATTTATTTAGGGATGGCGAATTATCTGGAAAGTCAGAACTTCAAAGGGATGGCTTCCTGGATGAAGAAACAGGCGTCCGAGGAAGTCGAACACGCTGAAAAAATTATCGGCTACCTTCAGGACCGCGGCGCGCATGTCGAACTTGAAGCGATCGATAAGCCCCGCAACGAATATGAATCGATCCTGAACGCTTTTGAAAGCGGTTTGGCGCACGAACGCGTCGTCACCGAATCGATCCACGATCTGGTCATCTTGGCGCGCGATGAAAAAGATTTGGCGACCGAAAATTTCCTGACCTGGTTCGTCAGCGAACAGGTCGAAGAAGAAGCGACGTTCAGCTATGTTGTCGATCTGCTGATGAAGGTAAATAACGTTGCCGCCGGACTGATGATTATTGACGGTCAATTGGGCGCGCGGGCGTAAATACCGTTTGACGTACCTTGAGACTGAAAGAGCGCCCGAATCCGGACGCTCTTCATTATTATAAAACGGCCGTGCGCTGGATCGAATTCACGCTTACGGATAAATATACGGATCTTCAGGTTCCTCGGCTGTTTCGATCGAATCGGGGATAATCATGTTGCGCAATTTTCCGTCAAAATCGATCTGCGCCCATTTCCCGCGCACCGTATACCAGTCGCCCTCCTCGTATTTGTCGTTGTCTTCTAAGAAAACGCCTAATCCTTGCGGAAAGGCGTCGTTGACGCAGCAATAAACGATGTTCCGCGCGATAAAAAATACGTCTTCAGAATCGTTTTCAAGGCGATGAACGAAGCCGGTGACTTCGACCGGTTCGCCGACGAAATCAGCCGCGTTTGCGGAACCGTAGAGGGTCTTTTGCCAATACAGGATGCCTTTTTCTTCGTCCTCGTCAACGTCGGTCAGCCCGGGAAGATTCAACGGCGCGATATGAACCGGTTTGTCGCTAACGCCGGCGGCGGGGGTTTTCTGAATAAAACCGGCGGAAAAAACGGCGGCGATAAGAATAAGGACCGCCGATAAAATCAGGAACGTCTTCTTCATATCCATAACCTCTTTCAGATAGGTTTTTGCGGTTTCTTTATTTTATCAAAGAAATATTTGCAATAGGTGTCGATTTGAAGCGTTTGTCGGTTTTTATATTTTTTTAACCGGAACCGTTTTCGGATGCGGCGCGAAAGCGGTTAAATTTGCGAAAAATTTGTTAAAATTTATGCGGTTGTTATGCGTTTGTTTTTATTCTTGAACGATGGAACGACAATCTTGAAATAGAACCGAGACGAAGAATCGCGTATGGAACGAACCGATCTGAAAGAAAAATTTATGCTTGATCCTGCCGTTCATTTTTTGAACCACGGTTCTTTCGGCGCATGTCCGAAGGAAGTTTTAGCGGCGTTCCATGATTGGGCCGAACGATCGGAGCGCCAGCCGGTTCTCTTTTACATGCGGCAATTTCAGGACTTAATGAAAACGGCGCGCGCGGCGCTGGCGCGTTTCGTCGGGACGGAAACCGACCGGCTCGTTTATATTCCGAACGCGACGCATGGGGTTAACCTGATCGCGCGTTCGATTCCGCTCAGCCGGGGCGACGAAGTTCTCATGACCGATCACGAATACGGCGCGTGCGAAAACGTTTGGGCGCTGCGCTGCGCGGAGACGGGCGCGGAGCTTCGAAAGGCCGCGGTCCCGGTCCCGTATCGGTCCGGCGGCGAGCTTCGCGATCGGATTCTCGAATCGGTCGGCGCTCGGACGCGCGTTATCTTCCTGAGCCATATTTCGTCCCCGACGGCGCTTACCTTTCCCGTCGCCGAGATCGCTCGGTTCGCGCGTTCGCGCGGGATTATCCTGGCGGTCGACGGCGCCCACGCGCCCGGTCAGCTGGAGCTGGATTTAGATGATCTTGGAGCGGACTTCTATACCGGAAACTGCCATAAATGGATGTGCGCGCCGAAAGGCAGCGCCTTCCTGGCCGTCGCGCCGGAATGGGTCAACCGTGTTGAACCGAACGTGATCAGCTGGGGAACCGGACCGAATCTGGAAAATACGATCGGGAACCGGTTGATCGACGGGAACGAATGGCTGGGGACTCAGGGTCCGTTTCCGGCGCTCAGCGTCCCGGCCGCGATCGATTTTCTGGAGCGGAACGATTGGCGCGCGGTTCGCGCCGGCTGCCGCGAATTGCTGACGCGCGGACTGAACGAGGTTAATCGCCTTTTCGGGTTTGAGCCGGTTTATCCGGACGAACGCGCGTACGTGCAGCTCGGGACCGCCGAACTCCCCGCGCATTGGCGCGCTGCGGAATTGAACGCTTACCTGTACGACCGGTTCGCGGTCGAGATCCCGATTATCCGTTGGAACGGGCGGAACTTCGTCCGTATTTCGATACAGGGCTATAATCAAGACGAGGATATTGACGCGTTAATCGCCGGGTTAAAATCGTACGGCGAGATGAACGCGATGAAATAAATATGAATAATCGACATCTGATCTTATCGGATATCCATGAAAACAGCGGCAGTCTGAAGCGCATTCTGGAAGAAGCGCGCAAAACGGACGGCGGCTATGACGATATTTGGCTTTTGGGAGATATATTCGGTCATGCGGACCGGATCAGCGGGAAAGACGCTTTCGTTTCCGATATTCCCGCTGTAATGGCGCTGATTCAGGATGAGACGGCCGAGGCGGTTTTCGGGAATTGGGAGTATTGGCTGACGCATCCCGAAGACGACCGGACCAATCCGGCTCAGGAAAAGAACCTGGCTCAGCTGAACGGGCTGCGCGAGAATCTGAACGGGACATTGCAGGGGCTATTGCAGCGGCTTTCGATGAAATCGCTGACGGTCGTTCCGCGGGAGGACCCCGAATTTACCCTTTTCCACGGCTGTTCTTTTTCGATTCATAACGGGAACGGCCAGTCGCCTGCGCCTTGGGAGAGTTATCTCTATCCGAAGGAATTGAATCGGGTAACGCGCGGGCTGTTTGAGAATAGGGATCATCTGGCGACCGATCATTTCCTGTTCGGGCATACGCACATGCCGGGATATTTCGTTTATTCGACGCGGACGATGACGAATGCCTGGATGCAGTTTAATGAAAATTGGCTCGGGAAAGTTTTCCCGTTCCGTAACGGCGTTCAGCGCTTCGGGATTAATCCCGGAAGCGTCGGCGAACGCCATGCCGGTTATCCGCGAACGGCGCTGATCGTTGATCGGTCGCGAGCGACGTTCGAATATATCGCCGACCCGAAATCCCTTTGCGGACGCGGGAATCGGTATGACGTTTTCGGAGGAGTATGAAGACCGAAAAAATTGATCAATTCATTTCTGAAATCAGCAGCGTCCGGATCGGCGATCAGCCGGTCGAGCTGACGTATACCGGCGGGAAAAGCCGGACCAATACCGCTTTCGCGTATGAGTTCGTCGCGCAGCAGACGGGCGAAAAATATATCTTGAAAATTTACGAGGCGGTCGAAGGCTTTAATAACGAGACCAACGTCCTGAAACAAGTTAACCAACTCTTCAAGACCGAGTCGATATTAGAATCCGGCGCCGCGAAACAGATGGGCTACATGCCGGTTCCGGTTGTCGTCGCCGATTCGCTTGAGGCGTTTAACGATGAATTCGTCCGCGCGGTCGATCCGAACGAGTATAAAATTTTGCTCCAGACGGCGGCGCGCGGAAAATCCTGCGAAAAAGAGCTGCCGGATTCGCTCGAGGATAGATTGAAAATCGTTGTCGAACTGGCGAAACTGCTGCGCCTTTGCGCGCGGACGAAGATTTCCTACGTCGATATTAAGCCGTTGGAACATGTTTTTTGGACGGAAACGCCGCCGGACCGGATCGAAATTACCTTGATCGATTGGGGAAACGCGCGGACCGACGCGGCGACGACGCAAATGGTCGACGATATTCGTAAATTCTGCATGTTCATCCCGGAGCTGATTTACGGGAAGAAGATGCTCGATTTGTCGAATAAAGGGAAGTACGAATATCCGATTCAAAAAGAAAACGACCGCCGCCTGATCCCGATGCTGGGTCAGCTGTCTTTCAATACGAACAACCCGCCGCTGACGCAAAAGTACGCGCAGCTGGTCGGGGATCTGGTCGCCGGATCGCTGAACGATATCCGCATGCAATCGAAGATCGTCGACGTCTGGGACGATATTTTACGGATTTTATTCGCGGCTCAGTCGGCGCTCGAACGGGAAAACGGCGCGATCCTGTCTTGGGAATCGCTGCGCCGGGACGCCGAAAATACGTTCGGACTTGACGCCGACGTCTTCCGTTCGAAGGATTTCCGCCGCCTGTGCGAGCCGCGCCTGATTTCGCTGGCGTCTTATCGCGCCTGGCTTTTGCCGACGATGCGCTTTATTCAAACCTGGTACGGAAAAATCGACCTGATTCCCCAGCGCGGTTTTGAAGAATGCGCGGAGCGGATCGTCGCGAACGATCCGGCCGGACTGAAAGAAAAATTCGAGAAGGTCTGCGGCGTTATCCGCGCTAAGTTCGGCCGGATGACGCTGCGGAGCGAATTTTCCGAGACGCTGCTGGAAAGTCTGGACCATTGCGCCGACGTGATTCAGGCTTGGGAGTTCATGAGGGAAATCGAAGCCGACCGGATGTCAACCGGGGTTTTTCAGGTTACGTTCAGCACTTCGAATTTACGTGTGATCGATCCGCTCTTGGCCGACGCCTATCGAAAGCAGACGCGGCACAGCTCGGAGGTTACCGCCCGGCGCGATCCGGTCCCGGAACCTGAACCTGAACCGGAACATGTTCCGGCGACGGAAGCCGTTATCGAAGGCGAAATTGTCGCGGTCGAGACGAAACCGCTGGCGCCGCCGCCGGCGTTCGTCCGCCGTTCGCTCCAGCTTTTAGATATTTATACCAATCTGAAACGCTTTTCGCATTTAGCCAACGTAGATTTCTTCAAGGATTTAAGCGATTTTATTAACGAATTTCAGGATTTTTCCGGCGAGATCGCGCTGCGCTTGGCGCCGATTTTTGAAGGAATGCTAAACGAAACGGACCAGTGGATCGATGGGATTAATCCGGATCGGTTTATTATTCCCGACGCTTTTTTGAACAGCGTCGATTGGCTCCAATCGCTCCCGGCGGCGGTCGAAGGTATCCAGATTACGCAGCATGGCGCCGAAATGTCGCTGTTCGAGGCGTTTCAGGATAAGCTGTATACTTGCCAGATCGATTTGGCGCGCGCCGGAAACGCATCGCTGGAGCTGCGCCAGAATCCGGCGCTGCGCGACTCGATCGGAAGGATCAAGATGCTGCGCAAAAAGCTGGATAACGAGAATATGATCCGCTTCCGCCGCCTCCTTCAGGAGCACGATTACGGCAGCGTTCAGCAGATTATCGACGATCACTACATCGAGTTCCCGGAAATGTACGAGCGGCTGCGCGGCGAAATGGCGTTCCAGGAGCGAAACGACGAAGATCAGCGGACGCTGGCGATTATCAATACGGTCGTCAACGATCTCTATCATAACAGCGGCAATCTGGAGACCGGGAAGCTCTTGAAAAATCAGGGCAATATTCCTTATATTTCGCAGCGTCTTTCAGATTACCGGATGCGCAACGCGCAGCTGATTGAGATGCAGACCGAACTGATGAACACAAAGGATTTCGCGATGCGCGCGGCGAAAACGATTCAGGAAGGCAAACGGCTGACGACGCTGACCGTTCTGATCGCGGCTGTCGTGATGGTCCTGGGGATCGCCTTGCTGGTCATGTCGATGACGCGGAACGTGAACCAGACGCAGTTAATTTCGCGTCTCGAACGCCAGATTTCAGATTACCAAATGACGAACGAGGCGCTGGCGCAGCGGCAGCTGGAAGCGACGCCGGTAATCATGATCGCGACGTCGGTTCCGACGGACGTGCCGCCGGCTGCCGCCGTTCCGGAAACGTCCGTTCCCGAAGCCGCGTCTCCGGCGGAAGAACCGGCCGCGGCGGCGGTCGAACCGACCCCAAGCGCGGAAATCGACGATCCTTCGTTATCGCCGGCGGACCGCCATCTCAAAGCGATCGTCGGTCAGCAGGTCCGTTTTACATTGTCGGGGAATATGGAATTATTCGGCGACGCGGAGCTCAATCCGCAGCTTCAGGTCGGGACGGTTACCGATTTCGCGAATGACGTCGCCGGAAAACTGATCGAATTTACCGATAAATCGGTTCATTTGGAAATCCCGTTTAATATATTTAAGAATCAGGTTTCGGCGAGTACCCAAATGAACGTGCTGCGCGGGACGAATATCCGCCGCTTTTCCGATACGCCGGGGAATACGCCGTTGGTTTTTATCACGGCTATTGACGTCGTCCTGACGGAACCGATTAAAAACTGCACTGAATCTGATTCGTCGTTTTGTCACGGTACTTTTTCTATCTGGGTCGAACGCTCAAAAATCGAAAATTCGATAAAATAAATAGCATAATTTCGGAAATAAAAAGTATGCCAAAGAAATCAGTCTTTTCGGAAATCATCGATCTTATTTTAAATTGGAAGCTGAAAGACGCCGGCGAACAGTTCGAACGTCATTTCACGTCGCTTTCGAGCGCGGATTCGAATAAGCTGCGTTCCCTGTTGGATCAGTATCACGGTTACCAGATCGATTTTTCCGAGGCTGTCGCGCATTTGGATATCGACCCTGAAAAATCCGAGTTTATTTTGAACCAGATCCCGGAGAATATTCGCGTGACTCATCCGGAATATCAGGTCCTGATGCGCAATATTCAGGCGTTCCGCGATCACGCGGCGCTGAAAAAAGCCGAAGATCTGGTTCAAAAAGCGTCCGAGCGGATCCGGATCGAGTTTAATCCGGCTCAGGCGGAAGAAGCGATCGAGTCCGCGAAACAATCGTATCCGAACTGGGATCGGGTCGCGTCGCTTCGGCTCAAGATTCAGACGACGAGCGACTTAGTCGGCAAGTTCTCGCAGGGATTGGCGATTCAAAAGGAAGTCAGCGCGCTGCGCGAGAAGGGCGGACTGGCGTCATACCAGAAGGCGATGCGGCTGATTAACGATTACGCCGCGTTGGGGTTGGAGAAGCTGGGGGTTAATCTTTTCGACGCCGAGTTGGAGCGCGAGGATTTATTAAAGATGATTACGCGCGCTGAGGGCGAAAGCTGGTCCAACCGGCTCAACGACGACGATCCCGATATGGAAGAAATCCTGAAGCTGGAACAATCGATCCGCTCGCTTGAAGACGCCGAAACGAAAAACGTCCGCGTTCTCTATAACAATAACGCGCGCTTGATGAATTTGCTTTTAGCCGAGGTCGGGACGCTCGATTTGTCGTCGGAACGCGCGATTCAGGCCGATAAACGGATCGGCGAGCTTCGCGAGAAAAATAACCGGCTGAAAGAGGAAGCGGTTATCGACGTCGCCAACCGCGCCGGAGAATATTACGAGTTGGCGCTTAAAGCGTTCGAAGCGGGCGAATTCGCGACCGCGGCGGCGGACCTGCGCCTCGCGCTCGAGGCGGGGACGAGCGAATCGACGTACGCCGAGGGCGAATATCTTGGCGATATCGAGCTGCCGGCGGAAACGGTACGCCGGATTCATGACCTGACGCGTCAGCTTGATGAAGCGAACGCGCGGCGGAAAAAGTACGCTGCCCGCTTGGAAGAGCTGCGCGCGGCTTACCGCGCCGAAGCCTTCGATTCGGTCTCCGAGCTGGAAAACTGGCTTTCGGAGATCAGCGTCTTTTACCGCATGGATCACGCTACGCCGGGGCTGGGCGATTTTCGCGACGAACTGATCGAAAAGATCGAGCGGCTGCGCCTATTTTCGCTCAATCAGGAAATCGAGAATATTTCCCGCTCTTTGAATTGCGGCGATACGGTCATGGCGCAGGCGAAATTGGACGACGTGCTGTCGTTGAAAGGGGTATTGACCGCGGCGGATCGGACGAAGTTGGAAAAGTTGTCGATCCTGATCGAGACTCAGCGTGAAGCGGCGGACGCGGCGCGCGCGGCTGTCGACGCCGCCGATCAGCTTTATCAGAAAATTATGGCGTCGCTCGTTCTTTCCGCCGACGATTACGAGACGTTCCGCGATCTGAAAGATGAAGTTGAAGACCGTTATCGCGAACTCTCGCTTGACGTTCCGGCGAAAATCGCGCGCCAGTTGGCGGATCAGGAAGCGGCTTTAGCCTTTATTCATGAAAACAACGCGATTTTAACCGCTGCGGCGGAAGCGGTCGAAGCGAAAGCGATTTCCGCGCTTGACCTTAACGCGTTGAACGAACTCGAGGATTCGATTCTTTCCGATTCCGCCGCTTTTAAAACGCTGCGAAAGAAAGCGAATCGATTAAAATTGCGTAAGGAAAACGATATGTCCGAACGATCCGACGCAGCGAACCCTCCCGAATCCGGAAACGACGAAGAGAGCCAGCACCCATTCGAAGTTAAGACGCGCCAGCAGCGTATTTTTGAAACGCTTTACGCTTTAGACGGCGGTGAATCGTTCGCCGAGGCGGTAGATTTTATCGAAAAAATGCTGACCGACGAAGAACGGGCGGAACCGGCGATTAAGTTTGAAATTGATCGGATTTATCAGGCGAACCGCGTCTATAAAGCCAAGTTTTATTTGAATCAGGCGGAAGAGGCGTTCGCTCGTTTCGACGATCAGGACGCGGAAGATTTCGCGACGCTCTCGCTGAACGAATTTCATACCGTCAACGCCGCGCAGCTTTTAGCGGCGATCCGCGGGCGAAAAGCTGCGCTTGAACATTCGCTGGTCGAAATTGACGCGTTTTTAGCGCTGGAACTGGACGGATCGAAACCGCTTTCCGAAGAATACGCCGAAAAGGTACGCGTTATATCCGATCGGTTAACCGAGCTCGGCTCAATCGACGCTTTTGAAAGCAACGCGAAAAGCCGGCTCCAGACGGCGGAGAATCGGGTTAAACGGCTCCGAAATCAGGAATCGCTTGATTTTACGAATCTGATGCGCCGTTTCGAGACTTGGATTATTACCGGCGAGGAAGGGCTGAAAAACGCCGAGGAAGTTCTCGACACGGTCGAGAACCGCGTCTGGATCCAAAATCACGGACAGGAAATTTTCGAGGCCCGTTTGCGGATTGATGAAGTACGGAATACGAATCAGGCGCTCGAAATCCTGATCAGCCAGTCGAACCAGTTTGTCCGCATCGGCGATTTCCGTTCGGCCGAACGAATTTTGAATTCGTTTAACGTTTCGAATATGGCGAACTGGCCGGATTGGCTGTCGATCCGTCATGATAACGCGGTTCGGAAAATCCGAGAGCTGAAAGAACGTTACGAGAGCGTCCAGGCGCAGTTTACGCGCGGCGATTCCGGAACGGCGCCGATCCTCGATTCGATCCGCGACGTATTGCTCCCCGATCGGGCCGATTCGGATACGGTTTCGAAACTGCTTAATCAGCTGAATCAAATTAAGACGACCCTCGATAAGGAAGTCGCGATCGATCCGGAGCTGAATCCCTTCCCGAAGCAATGTAATTTTTTGACGGATACGGTTCGTTGGGTCGCTGCGATCGACGACGCGATTACGTCTCCTTCGGCGCGGATGGGCGACGTTACGCCGGAGACGGTTTATTCGCTGCGCCGCGCCGGACGCGAGCTGATCGAACGGCTTCCGAATACGTTTGCGCTGCTTCAGCCCGCGTTTGACGAACGGCTGCGTTGGCTTGAAACGCGGTCTCAGGCTGCGCAGTCGATCGCGATGATAAAAGAAAGCCGCCGCCGCGGCGGGAAAAGCGAAGGACGCATCTCGTTGGGGAAAGAGTTGGCGGCGCTGCGCTCTCTGCCGTTGACGAAACGGGAAGCCCAAACTGTGAGCGAGTTGGAGAAGGAAAGATCCAAGCGCCGGCGTTTCAGCGCGATACTGATCTCGATTCCGATCGGAATTATCCTGCTGTTGATCGCTCTGTATTATATGTCGCCGCGTTTGATTATGATGCTCACGCCGACGCCGACGATGACGGCTACCGCGACGATTACCCCGACCGCGACGACGACGGGGACGGTCACGCCGACGCCGACAATCACGCAAACGGCGACGATCACGCCGACGCCGACAATCACGGAGACGATGACGCCGATGCCGACGAAAGCCGGTCTTTCCGGGCGCGTCGAATTTAAACGCGTCGGCGTATATGAGCTCCCAACAGGGAATAGCGCGAATCTTGCCGGCGGATATTTAAAGGTCGGCGAGCCGGTCGAGGTGCTGCGTTATTGCCAGCCCAATCGAACGGGAGAGTTTTGGGCGCTGATCCGATATCCGAGCGCGGGTCGGAATAACGGTTGGGTTTTGACTTATTTGGACGGCGAAGTGACGAATTTGGTATCGGTTTATCCGTTCGAGCTGACGGCGAAGGAAGCGTTGCGCCAGAACGCGGATTTTCTGATCCCCTGTCCTTCCGATCCGCTCGAACCGATGCCGGACGAACCGCCGTATTAAGCCGTGTGGTATAATACGCGCTTGAAAAAACTGCCTCGGTAGCTCAATTAGGACAGAGCAAAGCACTCCTAACGCTTAGGTTGAGAGTTCGAGTCTCTCCCGGGGTACTTAGTTTTAATCAAATCGCCGGATTTCTAAATCTCTCCGAAAGCTAAAATCAGATACAGAGATGAATCCAGCGGTTGGATTTTCATTCTGCCTAACGAAAGTCAGCCCGTAGGGAAAAAAACGTTCGCTGCAACTCAATTAATTAAACCAGCCCCAATCTTTCCAAGGAAGACGCCAATCGGTACCCGCCGAAAGAACCATGAAAATAACCGGCAGCGTCAGGAGATATATACGGCCAGCCTTCTCTGTGTGATATGCTGGCTGCGGGTTGCGTTCGGTGATGGGTGCGCTATCGTCGTCCTTGCCGAATCTGCTTGTGGAAAATTGTTTGTGGATCCATATCAATAGGCCGAGCGGAATTTTTTATTGATAGATCGTTTCGTCGCCAAAAAACCGCTCCTTTATTTTATAGATCGCGCCGGATAATTCCAATTCAGGCAGCGGCGTCGGATCGGATTCGAGGCGGTAATAGCGGCTGGGCGGGACGATTAGAAAATCGGCCATCCGGCGTTTAACGGCTTCTTCGAACGTCCGGTTGAAGCAGGAGAAAAAGCCCTCGATAATAAAAACGTCCGGATCGTAAACGACCGCAATATTGAGAAAAACGCGCGCAAAATAGGATCCGAGCCGTTT
>JASBYO010000023.1 GCA_029983925.1 Flexilinea sp. | reverse complement strand
CAGCTCGCTTCGGACGATCATTCCTTTTTTAATATCTGATAAAATACCGTACCGACGCAAAGCAGTACCGCTCCGCCGACGATCATCAGCGCGCGCAGCGCAGAACTCGCAAACCGATCCGTCAGGTAGAACCCGTAGATCAGCAGATAAACGGACAGAATCAGACAAATCAACCCGAATAATTTATATCCATGTTCCCGCATCGGTTACCTCGCATTCCATCCGGGCGATTCCGCGCCCGCTTTCACCATCCGGCTATAAACGCCGTCCGCAGCGATTAGTTCCTCATGCGTACCGGATTCGATCAGTTCGCCGCGATCGAGGACGAGCAGCCGGTCGGCGTTCCGGACCGTCTGCAATCGGTGCGCAATGACGATCGTCGTTTTCTCGCGGCAGAGTTCGGTCAGCGCCTGTTGAATATAGGCTTCGTTATCAGCGTCAATGCTCGCCGTCGCCTCGTCCAGGACGATAATCGGCGCGTCTTTAAGAATACAGCGCGCGATCGAGATCCGCTGCGCCTCGCCGCCGGAAAGGGTCGCGCCGCCTTCGCCGATCAGCGTATCGAATCCGTACGGAAGCGCCGTAATAAAATCATAACAGCGCGCCTTTTTCGCCGCCTCGATAACCTGAACCCGCGTCGCGTCGGGGTTCCCCATCGCAATGTTGTTGTAAATCGTGTCCTCGAAAAGATAAACGTTTTGAAAAACCATACTGATTTTTTCCATCAGCGCCGCAATCGGAACCGACTTAATATTTTTACTGCGGATCAGGATTTCGCCGTCGGCAATATCCCAGAAACGCGCTAATAGATTCGCGACCGTCGTCTTTCCGCTCCCCGATTTTCCAACGAGCGCGATCATTCGCCCCCGATCCGCCGCAAACGAAATATTCTTCAGGACCGGTTCGTTTTCATACGCGAAAGACACATTTCGGAATTCGATTTCATGGTCCGCGGCGGGAGGGAAAACGTCCGTTCCGGCGTCGTCGATCTCTTTTTCAGCGAAAATTTCCTCAATCCGATCGAGGCTGTTTTTCATGATCGTCATCCGCACTGTCTGCTGATACAGATGGCGAAGCGGCGTAAAGAGGCTGAATAGAAAGAGGACCAGCCCAAGAAAGCGTTCCGGGGAAAGCTCGCCGAGCTGCGCCAGGCAGATACTGACGCTTAAAATGGCTGTCGTCCCGAGACCGTAAATGATCTGGAGCGCGCGTTCGTACGGTACGTACGACGACTCGAACGCCAAGCTCGTATCGCGCATTCGCGTAAAGCTCTCCGCCAGATCTTTCGCGCTGCGTCCGGTCATGTTGAAACTGCGAATAACGCCGAATCCTTCGGTATATTCCAAAACCGCGTCTGTCAGATGCTGAATCGAATTCTGATTATGAATCGAGTTTTCCAACGCTTTCCGGATCATAAAACGCGCGGCGATAACGGCAACCGCTTCCGTGACCAGCGCGGCGGCGCCGATCCGCATATCAAAATAAAACAAAAATCCGGTCAGGATTACCTGCGCAAAAATGTCGCTGATAATTCCCGCGATCGTCATCATGCTCTGTTCCTCGATATAGACCATATCCTGAGACAGAATCGTGCTGATCCGCCCGAGATTTCCGGCGCTGAAAAAACCCATCGGCAGCCGGCGCAGATGGCGTCCGAATTCGATTCGTTTTTCGCTGAAGATTTCAAATCCGGCTCCGGATTGGAGGCGATCGGCCCAGTACTGAAGAAGCGACTGAAGAAGAAAACAGCCCAACAGGACGGCCGACGCGGTCCAAACCGTCCGCAGCGTCGCCGTCCCGGAAATCAGATCCGGAAGCAGGCGGATCGCGATCATCAGCGGCGCGTTCATGCAAATTGATTTCAGAAACGCGATCGGGTAGGCGGCGCGGATTCGTCCGGCATAGCCGCCCGAAAATCTTAAAATATCACGTACCATGGAAATCATACCCCGTCTCCTTCGCGCGCTTTCAGGACCCAATCCGCAGCGCTTTCCGATAAATCCCATAATTTTGCGTAAACCGGATCGGCGCTTATCAGTTGTTCATGCCGGCCTTCGGCGCGGATACGTCCGTCTTCGAGAAGAATAATCTTATCCGCGTTCATAATCGACCGCAATTTATGCGCGATGACGATAACCGTTTTCCCGCGGATAATTTCCCGAATCGCCAGCGCCAGATTCCGCTCGTTCTCCGGATCGACGAACGCCGTCGCCTCGTCGAGAATAATAATCGGCGCGTCCTTCAAGATCGCGCGGGCGAAGGCGATCCGCTGTTTCTGACCGCCGGAAAGCTTATTCCCGGCGCCGCCGGCGATGGTCTCGTACCCGTTTTCAAGCTCGGAGATAAACGATTCGCACTGCGCTTTCCGCGCCGCTTCAATGACTTCTTCATCCGTCGCGTCGGGACGTCCCGCCCGAATATTTTCGAGAATCGTTTTGTTGAAGAGAAAAATATCCTGCGACAGGTAGGCAATCTGCGCTTGGAGCGCGTCGCTGCGCAGCGAACGAATATCCTGTCCGCCGATCCGGATACTGCCGCCGCTGACGTCGTAATGATGAACGAGCAGCTGCGCAACCGTGCTTTTTCCGCTTCCGGAAGCGCCGACGAGCGCGGTCAGCTTCGCTTCCTCGGCGACGAACGAGATCCCTTTCAGGACTTCGCCGTCTTTATAAGCAAACGAAACGTTCTTAAACTCAACGTCATAGCGATTGGCTGTGAAATCCGCGCCGCCCGTTTTCAACGGCGGATAATCCAACGCCTTTTCGAGCGCCTGAATCTTCAAGTTGATATTCGGGATCGCGCCGATGAACCACATCAGGTGGATCAACAGAGGACCGATCCCGAAACTCAGGCATAATATCAAAACGTAATCCGCCAGATTCAGCAAGCCCAATAGGATCAGCAAAATTCCGAAAGGCAGCGAATAAAGCGTAATCGTCGAAAATAAACTTCCATAGAGCGCCATCCACGGCCAACACACCCGATACCAACCGAGCGCGAAATCGCGGTAATTCCTGACCTGGTTTTCGTATTTTTCCCCGGATTCTCCCTGTCGGTTGAAAACGCGGACAACTTCCATTCCATTAACGAATTCGATAATCGTATTGTTCAGGCGTTTCGTCGCGGCGAAGTAACTTCCGGCCTTTTCGATACCGACATGAAACATCTGACCCGAAACGCTGATACCCATGAAAACGACCAGGCAAGTCGCCAGCATCAGCTGCCAATCGATGACCGTCATGACCAACAGGACGACGGCAACCACGATCAGGTTCGCGAACCCTTCCGGAAGCATATGCGCGAGGATCGATTCGATCGCCTCGATATCCGTCGTGAACAGTTTTTTGATCGCGCCGGTCCCGATATCTAATACCCGTCCGAAAGGCTGTTCCTCCAAGCGGTCTTTCAGATACAGACGGATATTTTCGAGCGTTCGAAACGCGGCCCGATGCGAAAGCTGAAGTCCGTACGTATACGCGGCGGCATGAACAATCTCGCAGCTTAAGACGCCGAAGATCAGCGGAAGCGACGCGCGGAACGTCGGAACCGTGCCTGTCAGAAGCGGCTGAATCAAGCGATATATTAACAGATAAGGAATAACCCGCGCGATCGTCCCGAGAAGCAGGACCAACGCGGCGACAATCAGCGTCCGCTTATTCTCCCCCATATACTTGGCAATTTTCCCAAGCGGCGTCGATTTATCCCGGCGCCGGCTCGCGCTTTCGCTGTTATTTGAGAGAAAATAAAAACGAAGCCGCCGGACGCCTTCGTCGTCCAACGGATAAAGCGAACGGATCCGACCGTCCTCCATGTGCAGCGCATGCGTACAACAGGAAAGAATCAGTTCCGGATCATGCGTAATCACAATCGAAAGATTTACCTGATTACGAAGCTTTCGCAGCAACCGTCCGAAGCGTTCCATCCCGAGGCGGTCCAGCCCGCTCGTCGGTTCATCATAGAATAGGATATCCTTTCCGGCGCAAAGCGCGGACGCGATCGCGACCCGTTGTTTCTGACCGCCGGAAAGCGAGGCCGGATGACGCGATTTAAGGTTCAGAAGACCCAAGCCGTTTAGAATTTCGTCGACCTTTTCGTCCGAAACGTCCGTGCGCAGCGTCAACTCCGCCGCGACGCTTTCCGAAAAGAGCTGCCGGTTCACGTCCTGCATGACCATAAAACTTCTGCGCGCCCGCTCCTTCCGGGACAGGAAAATTCCGTCGAAGGAAACGCTTCCGTCGCTCGGGATCACGCCGCAAAGCGACTCCGCCAACGTACTTTTCCCGCTCCCGTTATCGCCGATAACCGCGACGATACTATTCCGCGGGAGGGCTAACCGTTCGACGTCTAAAATTCGAACGTTCCCGCGGGCGCATGAAAGATCGATCCCTTCCAAAGCCAGTTTCGCTGCAGTCCGTTCTTTTTCCGCAGCCGTTTTAAACGATTCAAGTTCCGGCGACAGCCTGATCCGACTTAAATCCGTACATCGCAGTCCCAACTCGGAAAGTTCCCCGTCCGAGAAAGCGCGCATTTCGTCCACAGAAATATTACGGTCGATCCGCCCGTTTTTAATATAAATAAAGCGATCGGCGATGTCCATCAGGAAATAAAGCCGGTGTTCGGAGATGATAATCGTTTTCCCGGACTTTTTCATTTTCACCATCAGATCATGAAGGCGGACGATCGCTTTTTTATCGAGATTTGAAGACGGTTCATCCATAACATAGACGCGCGGATCGGCCGTGTAAACCGACCCGCAGGCGATCTGCTGTTTCTCTCCGCCGGAAAGCTCAAAAATATTGCGGTCTATCAGCGGCTCAAGCTGCAGTTCGCTGACGGTATTTCCGATACGGCGGCGGATTTCCGCAGGATCAACCGCCAAATTTTCACAGCCGAACGCCAATTCGCCCGTGGTTTCAACATTAAAAAACTGACTTTTCGGATTCTGGAAGATACTTCCGACAAACGCGGCGACCGATGAAAGCGGCGCTTCGTTGACGCAAAGGCCGTCAATCATGACCCGACCGGTCATCGTTCCTTCATAATAGTGAGGCGCGAGACCGTTTATCAGCCGCGTTACCGTCGTCTTTCCGCAGCCGCTTTCGCCGCAAAGAACCGCAACTTCTCCGTCGGCAATCTCCAGGTCAATCTGATCGACGCCTTCGCCTGTACCTGTTTCACCGCCATAGTGAAAACTGACGTTTTCAAACCGAATCATAAGATCGCTCCGGTTTTTCCAAAATATAGAGCGAAACTGACGACCGCGATAAGACCCGCCAGAACGATATAGTCCGGCGAAGTCATGCGTACGACTGCCGAAGACGTTCGCCGCTTTTCACTGTCCAATCCGCGCGCAAGCGCAGCCGCCGTCATTTCCTCGATAACCGCGATGCAGCTGAACAGAAGCGGGATCAGGATATACTCGACCGTTTTTGTCGGCGCGCGCAGGATCGCGTCCGCATCCAGAGAAATATTACGAAATGCCATCGCCTTTTGAATTCCGTTCCATTCATCCTGAACCGTCGGAATAAACCTGAGCAATACCGCCAACGGAATCATCACAAAAGACGGCATTTTCATTGACTGCAAAGCTGCCAACAGATGGTTGATACGCGTCGTCTGAATCAGAAGCATCAAAGAAATCAGAATCGGCAGACTGAACATAACGAGCGTAGAGAGTCCCCGGACCAGACCGATTAAAAGCGGATGCCCTTTCCCCGAAAGCGTTATGCAAATCCGAAGGAATGCAAAAAAAGTCCAAATACAAAAAATTTTGAGGCCGTCTATTTTCTTACCGCATAAAGCTAAAACGGCGCATAAAAATGCGCCGTATACAAGCTGCGGAGTCAGACGGTAACAATTCAGCGCTACAACACTTCCGGAAAGAAAGATCAGCAGTTTTATTCTTGGGTCAAGCCGCAGAACCGCGCCGGAATTATCGCCGTAGATATTAAATTCCATTTAGACGATTCCAGCCTTTTCGAAATGCTTCCGAATTAATTTCGTCGAGAGAAAACCGCCGATCAACGCGCCGAGAACCGCCAATCCGAGCGACACGAACCAGAAATAATTATTCGGAGCTAACGCGCCCAAAACCTGCGCATGTTCCGCGCCGGAGAAACTTTCGGCAATCGAAAGGAACCGATCGCGGTCAAACACAAGCATCAGAAACGGCGCCGCCATATTTATATTAAAAAACACATAAGAAAGCAGATACGCTTTGCGCGATTGGTATTTCCCGACTTTAAGGACGATTTCCGCAGCCAACGCCGCAACGATCGCCAGACAAAAACTCGGCAAATACGACGTAGCGGCGATTAACGCGAACAACACGCCGACAATCAGCGCCGCGCCGAATTTCCGAACGCGCATAACGCACAGCATATACACCGTCGCGCAGACGATCCCAACCGTCAGCGGAGACAGCAGATATAAAATCGGAACGACGCCCGATCCCATAACGATCGCGAGCATCAGAACCAGGTAGATCGCGCCGAATGCGCCCGCGAAAATCAGATCCTTGGTTCGCATCTTACCGCGATCCGCGCCATTTTGAACATCAGAATTCATAGTCAGCTCCTTAGATAAGACAATATAGACGGACGGTTAGTTTAATATAACTAACTCGATTGTAAATTCTATCACTGTCAGGCGCAGACGGCAAGAAAATCAAGCTGCGGCCGCTTTGGAAAGTACGCTCCGGCATATCGCTTCAGCGCCTGCGCAGGAGGAACTCGAACCTCGGTTAAAAATCGTTTCTTTTCCAGTCCCAAGCGCATTTCCCGTTACAATAAGCACATAAAAGGGAAATAAAAAGGGAAACGACATGGATATAACGGATCGGACGCTCCGCGAACTACTTAAGGACGTTGCGGCGGGAAACCTGAGCGTGGAAGCTGCGCTCGCTCGTTATCGGGCTGACAAGTCCGAAGCGGTCGGCGATTTCGCCGTTCTCGATATGGATCGGGAAGCGCGTACCGGCTTTCCCGAAGTCATCTTCGGACAAGGCAAAACCGACGATCAGATCGTCGCCATCTTCAAGCGGCTGCGCGCTAAAAATCGCTGCGTCATGGCGAGCCGCGTCGCGCCTGAAGTTTACGAACGAATCCGCGCCTCGCTCCCCGAGGCGGAATATGACGCGGCGGCGAGGATCCTTTTTACGCGCGACGAAACAAAAACGCTCTACCCCGGAATTACCGTCGTCACCGCCGGTACGGCCGATCTTCCCGTGGCAGCGGAGGCGGCGCTGACCGCCGAGCTGATCGGGAATCGGGTTCGCCGCATTACGGACGTCGGCATTTCAGGAATTCATCGCTTGTTCAACCGACTTGACGAAATTCGCGCTTCCCGCGTCGTTATCGTCGCCGCCGGAATGGAAGGCGCTCTCGCCAGCGTTATCGGAGGTCTCGTTTCCTGCCCGGTTATCGCGCTTCCGACGAGCGTCGGCTACGGCGCTTCGTTCAACGGACTGGCGGCATTATTAGCGATGCTGAATTCCTGCGCGAACGGCGTCGCCGTCGTCAATATCGATAACGGCTATGGCGCCGGATGTCTGGCGGCGAAGATTAACGCGATCGGACGGAATGCGGATGACGCTCGATGAACCGGTCGGGTTATCTCCGGAGCTGAGCGGAAAATACGCCGGGCTGCGCGCGATCCTCGCTGAAATCGTATCCGCGCTGGCGGCTTTTTCCGGCGGCGTCGACAGCGCGCTTTTAGCCGCCGCGGCTCATGACGTTTTAGGCGACCGGTTCCTTGCGGTAACGATCGACAGCGAATTCAACCCGCCCGATCTATCCGGCGAAGCGGAAGCGCTCGCGAAAACGTACGGCTTCCGGCATGAATTTTTGCGCATACCGATGTTGGAATATGAAACGGTTCGCGCGAATCCGACCGACCGTTGTTATCACTGCAAAAAAATCATGCTGACGGAACTCAGAAAAACAGCGGACGCGCACGGAATCGCGGTCGTGATCGAAGGCCAGAACCTGGACGACGGAAACGCGTACCGGCCCGGACGCCGCGCGGTCCGGGAAACGGGGACGCGCTCGCCGCTGGCGGAGGCCGGACTGACGAAAGCGGATATCCGAGCGCTTTCGAAAGCGCTCGGGCTGCCGACCTGGGACCGGCCGTCGTCGCCCTGCCTGGCGACGCGCCTGCCTTACGGGACGGCGATCCGGCCTGACGACCTGACGCGGATCGCCGAATCCGAAGCGAAAATTAAATCGTTCGGCGCGCGCGACTGCCGCGTCCGCCTGATCGGCGCGATCGGCGTAATCGAATGCGGCGAAGCGGATATGGAGCGGATTCTGGCGCGCCGGGAGGAACTTAACGCGTTTATGCGCGCGCTCGGGTTTGAACGCTGCGTTCTCGATTTAGGCGGCTACCGCAGCGGCAGTTTCGACGCCGGACTCAAAAACGAGGAAGCGAACGGATAAAAATCCGCTTAAGGCGGATCTGACCGAATCGGACGCGTGACATTCCTGATGGTTTGAATTGCCGCTTGACGTTTATATACCGGTAGGTATATAATATTCCCCATGAGCAACGCAACGAACAGCCGAGACGCCATTTTACACGCAGCATTGCAACTTTTCGCGGAGCGCGGATACGAATCGGTCGGGATCAACGAATTAACCGGCCGCGCCGGAATTACCAAGCCGACGCTTTATTATTTCTTCGAGAATAAAGAGGGTGTTTTCAAGGCCATACTGGCGGAGAATTACCGTAAATTCAACGACTTGCTGCGGACGGTTTCCGTGTACGTTCCGAATCGGGAGTTTTACTACGAGGACGTTTATCCGGTTCTGATCCGGCTCGTTGAAACCTATTTTTCGTACGCGAAGGAAAATACGACGTTTTATTTAATGGTTCTGGCGCTGGCGTACGCTCCGCCGACGGCGCTGACGACGATTTTAACCAAACCTTACGTCGCTGAACAATTTCAGATCGTCACAAATTTATTTCACCAAATAGCGGCGGCGCATCTCAATCTTCAAGGCAAAGAAGCATCGTGCGCTCATTCGCTGATCGCGACGGTCAACGCGGCGATTGGACTTTGGTATCAGGACGACGCTCCATTGGATAAAGAATCCGCTAAACGCATCGTCCATCAATTCATGCATGGGATTTTTGCCTGACGGTTCGCCGTATTCCGTTTTTACCGGCTTTCGCTAAAGCGAGGCATAATTTTTTTTAGCATGTTATATACATAACGGTATATATAAGAAAGGATCATTTATGTGGGCAGAAACAAGCGTTTTTTATCAGATTTACCCGCTCGGTTTTTGCGGGGCGCCGGCGGAAAATGACGGAGTTCCCGTTCCGAGGATCAAAAAAGTAAAATCCTGGATCCCGCATCTGCGCCAATTGCATGTTGACGCGATTTATTTTTCGCCGGTATTCGAATCGGATCGGCACGGATACGATACGCGGGATTATCGGAAAATCGACGCGCGTCTCGGAACGAACGAAGACTTTTCCGACGTATGCGCCTCGTTGAAAGAAAACGGGATCCGTATCGTCCTCGACGGCGTTTTCAACCATGTCGGCAGGGGCTTTTGGGCGTTTCAGGACTTCCTGAAAAACCGCGGCGATTCCCGGTATCAGGACTGGTTCCATATCGACTTTTCGAGGAATTCGATCTTTAACGACGGCTTCTATTATGAGGGTTGGGAAGGCCACTATAATTTAGTCAAGCTGAATTTAAAAAATCCCGAAGTCGTCAATTACTTGCTCGAGAGCGTGCGTTTTTGGGCAGAAACGTTCGGGATCGACGGGCTGCGTCTCGATGTCGCTTACCTGCTCGACGAAGATTTTCTGAAACGGCTGCGGGCTTTCTGCGATTCGCTGAAACCGGATTTTCTCCTGATCGGAGAGATTATCTCCGGCGATTACCGGCGGATCATGAACGGAGCAATGCTCCACAGCTGTACGAATTATGAATGTTATAAAGGGTTATATTCAAGTTTCAACGATCTGAATCTGTTTGAGATTGATTATTCGTTGAACCGGCTCTTCGGGAGAAACGAAGCCGCGCTTTATAAAGGATCCCACCTGTTAAATTTTGCCGATAATCATGACGTGACGCGCGTTGCGAGCATCCTGAAGGAAAAACGGCATTTGCCGTTGCTCTACGGACTGTTATTCGCGATGCCTGGGATACCCTGCCTGTACTATGGGAGCGAATGGGGAACGTCCGGCGTAAAAGAAAACGGGAATGATCGGCCGCTGCGTCCGTATTTTGATGCGCCGCAATGGAACGGGTTAACCGACCTGATTTCCCGGCTCGCCCTGATTCATCGGCAATCCAAGGCCTTGGTTTACGGCGATTATAAAAATCTCGCGCTGACGAACCGCCGGCTTCTATTCGAGCGCGAATTTAACGGAGAGCGCATCCGGATCGCGATCAACGCGGACGATCGCGAATTTCACCTGAATTTTGACGATTCGGGAGGTTTCGAAACCGTCGCAGACCTGCTTTCAGGAGAAACGGTTCGGCTTCGGGACGGTTACGCGCTCCCGCCGTTGAGTTTCCGGTATTGGCGGGTCGGGAAAAGCTGAACGCGGAAAAGATTCTCCCCTTTGACCTTGGGACCAGCTAAAAAGACGCGATTTTTTCCGGACGCGATCGGCCGCGACGCGCCGGTCATCCTTATCTTAAATACAAAAAGGCGTTCCTCCCGACGGATACGCCTTTTTTAACGCTTCGCGTTATCGGAACGCGGCGATCTTACTTATCGTCCGTCCACTGTTCCAATTTCTCGAACAAGATCGCGTCGCTTTCGAACTTCGCGTTTTCATTCGCTTCGTACGCTCCGCCCAACGCGATATTGCTCATGGCCGGCGGTCCCAGGAATAAATGACCGGCCTCTTCAAAGATATGCAAGTCGCAGTCTCCGGCGTAATTATCGCGGATCATCTCGCCCATCGCGGCCGACTGCCACATTTGGTCCTGACGCCCCGCGAAAATCAGCAGATTCGCCTTAATCTCGTCCAACGGGATCGCGGCCGTTTCCTTATTTTCAGCGATCGCGACGGCGCTGACGTAAGTATCGATAAGCTTCATCGGTTTATTCAGCAGAAGATCGAGCATGAACTTACCAAGTACGCTCGATTCCGGCATCGTCGCAATATACGGCAGTTCTTCGCCCTTAAACGTCCATGAGGAACGGGGGGTCCGGTCGGTATACGAAAGACCCTGAAAAACGTAAGAAGCGGGCGCAAACAGGACCGCGTTATCGACCAGCGCCGGATACTTCGCGGCTAAGAGGAGCGCCAGTTCGGCTCCTTTCGACCCGCCAAGCAGCGTCAGCGGTTCGGGATTCACGGCATTTTCGTCAATATAGACATACAGTTCCTCAAAGAAATCAATCGGAACGTTCAGCAATTCGGGACGCTGGTTTTCGCGTCCGAAAAAGTACATCGAATAAACCTCATACCCGCGCTGCGCGATTATGGCAGCTTCGGCAAAATTGCTGCTGCCTTCGCTTCCGCCGAAGACGACGACCGCCCCGGGATGAAGGACTTTCTCCGGTAGCAGCCGGTAACCATTAATATAGTCGCCTTTAATCTCACTGATCTCGACGGCGTCGAGATTCGACCGTAACGGATCATCGCGATCGATTCCCGTATATAGATTTATAATGGATTCGCTCGGGTGAAATTCGGAAAGCTTTTCCGTTCTCTTTCCGTTAATAAAGCGCAGAATGAACAGCGCGCCAATCAACACTGCGATCACGATCAGGATAATTAATAAAATTTTTCCAACTTTTTTCATAACCGTTACCTTTCCTGTTTGATTTGGGTTCCCGACTCTTTCCGGAAGCGGTTCCTTACAGAGCTGATCAGAACAACAATATTATATACCAATTCGTCCAAACAACGCAAAGGGCCGACGGACTCTTTCGTGATTCCCGGAACCCTGCGGCGCGGCGGAACGGGACGAAGCGCCGGCAGTCGGGCGGAGATGTCCGGTTCGGGGTCCCTGAAGCCGGCCGTCAGTATCATTCATCGATACGGGTTTCGGAATGAAAAAGGTAAGCGCAGGATAGGGCCAGCAGCGCTGACCTCGCAACGAGCGCGAACGGACGCGGCGTCTTCGCCGCCGCGCCTAATTCTCCTTCACGTACGGTTCCCCAAGCTTCGCCGGAACGTTATATGAACGCCGGCTGATCGTCAAAATAATCGTCAGCAGGTACGGCAGCGCGATAAACAGCTCGTTCGGGAAGAAACTTTGACCGCCGAGCGACTGCATGTAAATCGCCAGCGCTTCCGCCAAACCGAAAACGACCGTCCCGATTAGCGCGCCCTTCGGGTTCCAGTTTCCCAGGAAGCAGATCGCGAAGGCGATCCACCCGCGTCCGCCGATGATATTGTCCGCAAACATGCCGAGATAGCCGATCGAATAAAACGAACCGGCGATCCCGCCCATAATCCCCGCCAATAACACCGTCAGGAACCGAACTTTAACAACGCTGATCCCAGCGACGTCGACCGCTTCCGGATTTTCGCCGGTTGAACGGATCGTCAGCCCCAAGGACGTCCGGTACAGGATAAAAATACTGACCGGGAGCAGCAGGTACAGCGCGTACGTCAGGATATTCTGGCGAAACAGGATCGTCCCGATCCAAGGAATATCGGCCAACAGCGGCACCGCGAGCTGCGGCAGCGGTTTAATCGTCAGCGGCGTCGTCGGAACGCCGAAAATAACGCGTTGGAAAAAGGCGCAGATTCCGACAGCTAAAATATTCAGCGCCGTGCCGGTCACGACTTGATGCTGACGCAGAAAGACGGTAATCCATCCGTACAGCGCCGAAAGCAGCAGTCCTCCCAGAATAGCCCAGATCAGCCCGATCAGCAGACTTCCGGTCAGGTACGAACCGGTAAAGCCCGCCCACGCGCCGATCAGGAAAATCCCCTCGATCGCGGTTACCATCATCCCCGACCGCTCGGCGTAAACTTCGGCGATCGAGCCGTACAGCAGCGGCGTACTCATCAAAACTGCGCGCGATAAGAGCCCGACGATCATGACGCCGCCTTCCGCAGTTTCCGAATCTCGCGTTTCCGATCCAGCTCCCCGCAGCAAAAATTAGAAAGAATGACGAAGATCATAACCAACCCCTGCATCAATTCAATAAAACTGGGCGGAATTCCCGCCACTTGGCTCGCGACCAATCCGCCGACGCGCAGCGCGCCGAATAAGGCCGACGCGAAAATAATCGCGATCGGATTCGCGTTAGCGAGAATCGCGATTCCCAAACCTTCCGAACCGATTGTCGGATTAAACCCCTGAATGAGCATGTGCTGCATCCCGTTGACTTCGGTTAAACCGGCCGCGGCCGCCAGCGCGCCGCTGATAAAGAAAGCCAGAACGTATAATTTCTTCGCGTTAATCCCGGACATTTCGGAAGCGCGCTGGTTCAATCCGACGGCGCGAATCCGGAACCCGAACGGCGTCCGATATAAAACGACCCAGATCAGGATCGCCGTCAGCAGGGCGATAACGAAACCCCAGTGAAGCCGGGTTCCCGGAACCAGCTTCGGAAGCCAGACGGTTTTATCGAGCGGGTTCGTTTGGGGATATTCGCCTTTCGTCTCCTTCAGGATCGTCCGCAACAGGTAATTCATAAAATTCAGCGCGACATAAGTCGACATCATACTGGTCAGGAATTCGTTCGCCTGATAACGCGCCTTGACGAATCCGATCCAGGAACCCCAAATCCCGCCCGCGGCGAGGACCAGAACAAAAACGATCGCTAATACAAACAATCCCGGCAGCCGCTGCTGCAAAAATAAAGACGCCGCTACGGCGACGACCGAGCCGATATAAAACTGACCTTGCGCGCCGATATTGAACAAACTCGCTTTATAGGTAAACGTAAACGCCAGCGCCGTAAAGATGAGCGGCGTCGCCTTAACGAAGATATCGAAAAAGGTGTACTTATCCCGGAAAAGCGACGAGAACAGGATCCGATAAACTTCGATCGGATTTTTATCAATAAAGAGCAGCATCGCCCCGCTCAGCAGCAATCCGGCGATTACCGCCAGAATTGAAAACAGGACGCTGTCGCGCAGCTTCTCATCCATGCGCGCCTCCTTCTTTTAGTTGGTACCCGGCCATCAGCAGCCCGATCTCTTCAACCGTCAGCGCCGAGCGGTCGTAAATCCCCTGGAGCCGGCCCTTGTACAGCACCGTATAACGGTCGGACAGGCCCAAGATCTCGGTTAATTCGGTCGAGACGAGCAGGATCGCTTTTCCCTTCGCGCGTTCCGCTCGGATAATTTTATGAACGTTATCGATCGCGCCTAAATCCAGCCCGCGCGTCGGCTGATCGAAGATGATCAGTTTTTCGCCGATATCGACTTCACGGGCAACGATGACTTTCTGTTGATTTCCGCCGGAAAGCGTTCGGAGGATCGCCGCAGGGCCGGACGCCTTAATTCGATAATCGGCAATCGCCTTTTCGGAGACCGCGTCAAGACGTTTCCGGTCGATAAACCCGTTTTTCAGCCAACGCGGATCAAAACTCGTCTTAAGCAGCATGTTCTCCGCCATCGTCATATTCATGACCAACCCGTCGCGGTGACGGTTCGAAGGAACATATCCGATTCCGCGTTTGACCCGCTCATGGATATTCAGCGTTTCAATCGCGCGTCCGTCGAGCCGAATCGAACCGGAAACAGGCGTCAGCGCGCCGCAAATTACCTCGCACAGCTCCTGCTGGCCGTTCCCGCTGACGCCGGCGATTCCGAAAACCTCTCCGGCATGAATTTCGAAAGAAACGTCGGCTAAACTCGGGACCGCGCCATGATCGGATACGGAGACCCGGTCGAGCGCCAGCCGGACTTCGCCGCCGGCGCGTTCCGTTTTGACTTGAGCGGCGTTCGTAAGCTCGCGTCCGATCATCAGGCGCGACAACTCGCGCGCGTCGGTATCCGCCTTACGCAGATTGCCGCTGACCATGCCGTTGCGCATGACGATGATCCGATCGGCGACCGCCATGACTTCCTGCAGCTTATGCGTAATAAAAACGACGGAATTCCCCTGGGAGGTAAAATTCTTGACGAACTTCATGAGCTGATCGGATTCCTGCGGCGTGAGAACCGCCGTCGGTTCGTCCATGATCAGCAGGCGCGTTTTTTGATAAATCGCCTTCAGGATTTCGACCTTTTGCTGAACGCCGACGGCGAGATCGCCGACGCGGGCGCGCGGATCGATATCGAAACCATGTTCAGCCGCCAAAGCGGCGACTTCCCGATCCGCCGCTTCCCGGTCGATCGCGCCATGAACGTTTCCGAGAATGATATTCTCGGTGACCGAATGCGCCTGAACGAGCGAAAAATGCTGCTGGATCATCGTAATCCCAAGATTCATCGCGTCCCGCGGCGAATGAATCGCAGCCGCTTTTCCGTTCTGGAAAATCTCGCCGGCGTCCGCGCGGTACAGACCGTAGAGAATCTTCATGACGGTACTTTTTCCGGCGCCGTTTTCGCCGAGGAGCGCGAGAACCTCGCCCCGTTCGATCGAAAAAGAAACGTCCTGATTCGCGACGACATGGGAAAAATATTTGGTGATATTCTTTAGTTCAATGAATGCGGTCATATTTCCCCGTCTCTCAAAGAAAAACAGGCAGCGCTGATGTTGACGACGCTACCTGTTCATTTACTCAGTTCAGTTACCCAAACCGATCAAGAAATCGCTTAGAAGTAGACGGTCAGGTCAACTTCGCCGGTTTCATATTCAGCGATTTTCTCGGCGACACGTTCCTGAATTTCATCGCTGACGTTATCGGTAAAGATCGGTACGAAAATACCTTCCGCGATCCCGGCTTCATGAACCATGTTGCCTTCCAGTTCGCCGTTCAGGAATTTTTCAACCGCCCAGGTATAAAAAGCCTTGAAATCAAAATCGACCGAGGCGACGACCGTTTCCGGATCGATAACCGTCTGATCGCCGGAGAAGCCGATAAACTTGACGCCTTTTTCGCTCGCGGCCTGGATTCCGCCGAGTCCGACCTGATTAGCATAAATAAACATGACGTCGGCGCCGTTGTCGATCATCTGTTCGGTCATCTGTTTGCCGAGCGCGATGTCGTCCCAGCTGTTCGCGTACGCACGGACGGCGGCCGCGTCTTCAATGCCGCGTTCTTTCGCGATTTCAACCGCGACTTTTTCGTAAACCGAAAGCAGGTTCTCCATAGCCTGGTTCGGGAAACCGCCGATCGTCGCGAACTGGCCGTTTTCGCTGATTTCGCCGGCGACTAACGCCGCGATATAACTTCCTTCATATTCGCGCGGGAAAATCGGCGCGACGTTCGGACCGGTGCTGACCGAACCGTTGACGACGCAGAAGACCGTATCCGGATATTCCGCCGCTACGGCGTTCGCCGCTTCGTCGAACTGGGTCCCGGCGGCTAAAACGAGATCGTAACCGCGTTCGGCGTACTGGCGGAACGTCGATTCATAGTCGGCGGCCTGAATATTTTCAACGTATTCGATATTTGTTCCGAGTTTCTCGTTGCTGGCGACGAGGCCGGCGTAGTTGGTCGCGTTCCAGCTTTGATCGTTAATCGATCCCGGCAAAATCAGCGCCATTTTATAATCGCCGACCGCTTTCTGAGCGGAAACCGAAGAAAAAACGACCGTAACCAACAGCAACGCAAACAAAAATGATAATACGCTCTTCTTCATAATAACTCCTTTATTTGTCGAGTGGTTTGTCTGACATGTCAGAACTCGTTAAATTTTAATCCAACTAAGTCACAAGTCAACCGTAACATTTGTCACAACAAACAAAACGGAGACCGACCTTATCTGGATCTCAGCCGCGCGAATATATCTTGATATTTTTGAAAGATGATCGCTTCCGATCTTCTAAGCGCCGCTTCCTCGGTTCATCCGCATCCGCAGGAACGGCGGCGATCAGGCAAAATTCGCCGCTCTTGCGCGCTTAAATGAGCATGAAAATCAAGACGGCGGCGCGGTTTGTCTTTCAATATTTTAGCCTATGAATACCCGATCCCCGCTCAGTCCGGTCGCCCGGCTCCGGACCGCCGCCAGGCGATCGCGCATCTCCGTTTCCAGATCCATTCCGGTCAATCGGTCGAATAAGCGGACGGCGCGGGCCGCGTAACGGATATTATTTTTCGGTTCGATCCGGTCGAACTCTTCGAAAAACCAGCCGCATGAGGTAAACATGCGCTGGCGTTCATACTGAATCGTCATTAAGTCAACCAGCCGCTTCACGTCGCCGCCGTCCGCGCCGCCGAGTCGGCGGGCCGCGAAAACTTCCGCGCTCTCCGATCCGGTTAAAACGGACGCGTAATCGTTTCGAACCGACTGAAGCGACAGCCCGTACGGCTCCAACAGGCGCTGACTCTGAAAATCGATTACGTCGGCGAGAAAATCCAAAGCCGCCCGCAGCGGCGCTTTCCACTCGCCCCGTTCGGCGCAGCCGCATTCGCCGCTCCAGCGCAGAATCCCGTGATGGCAGCTCCAGGAGGTATTCTCCTGAATCCGAATCGCCGTCAATTTAGACGCGCCTTGAAGGATCTGCGCCGGAACGAGGATCTTTAACCCCGCCATTTCCGCCGCGCCGGTCGTCAGCCACTGCAAAAACTCTTCGCGGCGCGGCTGATGGTGCCCATAGAGTTCGCCGTCGGAAGCGATCAGGAGCGTTCTCGGAATCCGGCTCCTCGGCGGGAATTTCGGAATAAGCAAGTCGCGCAAATAGCGGTCGGCGTCGATCGTCGCCTCGGGATTGAAGCTGGCGCTAAGCGATAAGTCGCGGTCGAAAAAGAAGAGCGCGATTTCCGAGCCGTTCGGGAGCGCGGCGCGGTAGGGCCGCGACGAATCGAGCCTGACCGCCGGGTCCGCCTGCCATGGGGCGAGGATCGTAAATTTAATTCCGTTTTCCGCCATGACTTCGAGCGTTTCGGTATCGATCGCCGTTTCCGGAGCCCAGAGTCCTTCGGGATTATGGCCGAAACGCGCTTTATAGTCGGCGATACCCCAGCGGATCTGCGTTTCTTTATCGGCCCGCGTCGCTAACGGTAAGATCGTGTGGTTATACGATTGCGCGATCGCGTTCGATACGCCCGTCCGGGCGACGAAATCGGCTTCCTGCCGGACGATTTCGGCTAAGATATCCGGATGTTCCCGTTCGAGCCAGCCGGCCAGCGTCGGGCCGAGATCGAAACTGATTCGGGAAAAGTTCCCGAGCGCCGCGTTCGGCCGGTAACATTGAACGGTAATTTTTTCGTTCCAATTACGATAAACGCCCGCGCCCGGTTCATCCGGAATCAGTCCCGTCTCCGGGTCTTCGCGCGGCGGTTGATAAAAATGGCCATGCACACAAAAATTTTTCGCAGCCATATCCCTCCATTCCAGGTTTAAAAATTTTTCGTCGCAACGGTCCTGGCATTTCCCGTATTAATAATCTTCTTTATTTGACCGGCGAAACGCGCGGCTTTTTCCCGGCTGAGCGGCGCTTTCTCGAATCGCGCGGCCAAGGTTCAGCGCTTTCCGCCAGGCGGGCGGATCGCCGTCCTCGCTCCAATATTCGTCCAGTTCGGCGATCTTTTCGCCGAATAAACGAATAAACGAAACGGCATGAAAGGAAACGGAACTGTCCGTTGAGAAGATGCGGACGACGGTAACGATTGTATCCCCGTGCCGTTCGATCCGTTCGAGTTCGCCGCCCCATCTTCCCGGATAATCGCAGTTCGCGCGAATGAATTCGCCGGCCGTAAACTGCTCGTTCGTGTTGTGCCAGCGAACGACCGCGTTGATCGCAAAGTATTTTTCCAATCGGACCCGGTCCTGACGGATGACCGATCGCCAATATGCCGCCGCGTCGAACATTGCTTGAACCTCCGGTACAAAAGAAGATTGTAACGCGAACGGGTTAACCGCGCTCGTTAAGGTAAGCTAAATTCCGGCTGAGCCGCGTCGGGATCAGCGAAAATTCGCGCGGAAGAACGTCGATGCCGGTAATCCGATCTTCGGCGAGATAATCGGTCCAGAAATAACTGCGCGGGAAACGCGGGAACCACTGTTCTAAAGCGATGATCATCTGCCGGTGCCAGACGGGCGAAAAATGGAGCAGGGATTTCCGGATTTTCAATTCGTCCATAATCATCAGCAGGATTTCTTCGATCGATAAGGATTCCATGCCGCCGATTGTGACCGTCGAATAGCGTTTCCCTTCGTCCTCAAAGCAGAGCAGCAGACAAGTTGCCAAATCGTCGACCCACAGCGGCTGCAGCTTGGTCGAACCGTCGCCGGGGATCGGGACGAAACGCGGAAAAACGCGGATATAACGCGCGAAAACCTCGGTAAAATGATCGTTTTTCCCGTAAACCGCCGCCGTCCGCAATATCGTGTACGGGACGCCCGAAGCGATAATCGCCGCTTCCGCTTCGGCTTTCGCCTTAAGGTAAGGATAAGCGGAATGACGGTCGGCGCCGAGATGGCTTAAATAAAAGAAGCGGTCAATTTCCATTTCGCGCGCAATAACCGCCAGCCGTTTCGCGGAGAGGATATCGACGGCGGAAAATTCAGCGTTAATCCCGCGCGATTCCGTCCCGACAAGATGGAAAATCGTTCGGATTCCTTTCAGCGAAGCGCGGATACTCCGCTCGTCGTCGAGACTCGAAATCGCCACGTCAACCGCCAATCCGGGCGGGAGCCGCGGCGTTTCGTTCGACGGATTCAATAATAAACGGATCGGATAGCCCAAAGAAACGAGATTCCGAACCAATACGTTCCCGATAAACCCCGTTCCGCCGGTAACTAATATCATCTTTTACGAATCTTTGCTTTCTTTCGACTTTCCGCGCTTCTTCTCCGCTTTAGGCTCGGCGGTTTTCTTTCTTTCTTTTTTCGCCTTGACCGGCGCGCCGTCCGCGGCCTCTTTCGCAGAACTTTCTTTCTTTTTCGTTTTGCGCGTCCGCGCCGGTTCTTCCCTCTCGCTTACGGCCGGCGGCGTAAAAACTTCGCGCGTCTTTTCCGATTTTAAGCGGTCGTATCTGTATTCGGCCAGCGCGACCCGTTCCTCGAAAGTCCGGATCAGCGTATCGACGGCTTTTGCCGCCGCCGTCCGTTCTGTCGCGGAAAGCGCCGGATCGAACGCCGTCGCGTAAGAACCGGCGACGGTCATGACGCGCGTCAGCATTTCGGCCATTTCCTGGTTGAACCAGCGGATATTTTCAAACGAATTGACCCGAAGGAAGCGGCGCGTTTCCTCAGCTTCGAGCAGGTCGTCGAGAACTAAGTCGATCGTATCTTCGCGTACGGCGCGAAGCCGGTCCAACCCGATCAGGTACAGCCAGTGAATAATTTGGAGCTGTTCCGGGATCGTCGGAAGATAATAACCGGCTTTCTCGATTGAAACCGAGAGCGATCGATCTAAAAACCATTCCCGAAATATATGAACCGGTTCGAGAGCCAGCCGTGAGCCGACTTTACTTTCCGCCATGAAGCGCAGCGTCGCCGCGATAAACGTGTCGATCCATATTCCCGGATTTTCGCGAACCGCTCGGTCAAATTTTTCTAAGACCTGATTCGTCGCTCTCATCCCGGGCACGGCTTTCGCGCTCGGAAGCGTCAGCAGCTCCTGGATCCCGCGCACATAACTTTCATAAGCTAACGTTACGTCTTTTCCGGACACGCCGTACCAATGATTAAATAAATTCGCGAGCCGCTCGAAGTCCGGCCAAGTCCCGTTGACAATCGACTGCCAAACTTCGGGGGATCGGATATCGGCGCCGATCTTTTCCTGAAGCCAGCGCAGTTTCCCGCCGTCGTACGACCAGCGGAAAGGATCAAGGATATATTGAAGCGCCAACTCCTGCATCGCGAGATAGATATCTTCGGTGCCTTCGTCGCCGAGCACGCTGTAAAGTTTTCCCCAACTGCCGTTCAGGTCGTCATGTATTTCATAAATATCGTTAAAAACGTAATACTCGTATCCGCGAAGCGATAGGAAAAGCCCTTCGTTAAAGAGACGGATCGACGGGCGGATAAAGTATTTCTTCCGAATTTCGTCGTAAAGGATAACGTAGCGATCCGCTTCGTAGTTAAGGCCGAGCGCTTCCGCGAGCGTCGTTTCAACCGTCGTCTTTTCCGCCGATCCGGAGGGAATATACGGAACGGATTGGCGGATGAACCCCTGCGTATCGCCGTAGCGGTTGTTATAGACGAAAAGCGATTTTTTCCCTTCGCCATAATTCGAGTACGCGAAAACGTTCTCGTCGGTATTTCCGTAGCCGGTCGCGAAATTATAAAGGCGGAAATGATCTACCTCGGCGAAGCGCCGGCGTTGATGAAGAAGCGGGAAAATTTCGCGTTCATGCCGATGCAGCAGCCCGTAATCGACCGCCTCGTCCCAATAGGCTTTCTTGTACTCCATACCGTATTTTTCGGTAAAGCCTTGCAGCTGGCCATGACCGAACATCGGCAGCCCGGGCATCGTAACCATCATCGCCAAAATCCCGAAATATTTATCGCCCTTGCCAAACTGTTCCGCCGCCGTTTTCTCGTCGGGGTTGTTCATAAAGTTGACGTAGCGTTTCAAAATCTCCGGCTCGAAATCGAGGGTCGTTTTCATCAGGATACGGTATTTGGCGTTATTTTCGTCGCGAAGGATATTCATGAAAGCGGAGTTGTAAACGCGGTGCATCCCTAACGTACGCACAAAGTAGCCTTCCATCAGCCAAAACGCCTCCGCCAACAGCAGGGTATCGGGGACTTCGGCCGCGACGCGGTCAACGACGTTGCGCCAAAATTCTTCCGGAAACGCTGCGTCGAAATCGGCTTTCGTAAGCCCATATTCCGACCGGGTCGCGATATCGCCGCCTGTCCCCGGCTCGGGGAACCAGAGGCGCTGATAGTGACGCTTGGTTAACGTCATCGCCGCGTCGAAGCGGATAATCGGGAAACGGCGCGCGACATTGAGGATCGTCTGCGTCACGAGTTCGCGGACTTCCGGATTCAGGTAGTTGAGCTGCGCCGTGTCGTTCCAGGGCATGCTGGTCCCGTCGTTGCCATGATAAATATAACGCGTATCGCCCGAATTGAAATCGACGCGCTTGAAGACGACCGCGGCGTCTTCTCTCGTATAATAATGATCCTCAATAAAGATCCCGATATTCGGATCAGGGGAAAGATTCGGACCGTTGAAAGTATATGACGGGAACGGGCTGTACGGAAGCGACAGGAAAAGATCGGGACGGTACAGAACCCATTCCGAATCGATACCCATATGGTTCGGAACCATATCGGAGGCGAGACGAATCCCGTAACGGCGGCATTTTTCTTCTAAAACTTTCAGCGCGTTTTCGCCGCCCAGATCGGCCGCGATTTGATAACTGCGGAGCGAGTAGGCGGACGCTAACGCCTCCGGATTGCCGCAGAGCTGCTTAATCCGTGCGGACGCCAGCGAGCGTTCCCATAAGCCGATCAGCCATAAACCGGTAAAGCCCTGGTCGCCGAGCGTTTTCAGCGTATCATCCGGAATCTGGTCGAGCGTTTGAACCGGGTAGCCGTACTCTTTTGTCAGCTGATCGAGCCAGACGTAAACGTTCTTCGCGATCAGGACGAGCCGCGGCATCCATTCCTTATCCTGGCTGAAAGCTTCGTACTCTTCTTCCATCCCGTACAATTCGCCGTCGCGGTAAACCGGAATACGGATTTCGCCCGGTCCGAAGCCATGTTCCTTCGCTTCCTCGCGCATCCAGTCGAGCGAAATCAGCAGCCGGCGCATAAAATCGCCTAAATACGCGCCCCAATGACGGCGGATAAAATCGAGTTGATCAAACAACGAATCGGGATGCATCTTCGCCGGCAGCAGCAGGAACTCAACCAACGACATGCCTTCAATTTTCGGCAGCGTTTCCAAATAAGCGTTCAAATTGCTGATAACGTCGGGGTACGCCGTCGTTTCGCGCAGCGCCTTTTCGTCGAACAGGTCGTCGAAAGGCTTCATCGCCGCCGGGTTGCGGTTCGTTACCCAAAGAACGAGCGCTTCCTCGATCACTTCGTAACGATTCGGCTTCCCAAGCGGATTCCGGTCGGCGAAATATTCGGCGACCGTTTGGCGGTTCTGGTAAACCGGGGAGGGCGGGAATTCGGTACAGAAAGCGATTAACGTATCGTCAAGTTTCTCCAGCGTGACTGCGTCGCCCAAAGCCATATAAGCGGATTGATTCAAGTGCGGACAATGAGATTTACGATATTCGCTGATGACGCAATGCATGATTTCATCGATCAGCCCCATCGCGTTAATTAAGCCGGGATATACCTGTTCGCGTTCGCCGGTTCGGCGTCGATAAGCGTTCAGCTTATCCGCAAAGACGCGAGCCGAGTGAAAATCGGCGAAGACAACGTTTCCGTCATACCGAAACATCTCGGCTTGAAACTGATACTTTTTCCGTGCGTGATCTGAGATGTGAAATTCCATATGGGGTATGCCTTTCTTATCGTTCGGTCGTTTCGTAGCCGGCTTCCGGCTTAGGCGATATTCGCGAATATGAATCGGAAATAAATATGTCAAGATAATTATAGTGCAATTTACGCCGGAAAAAGATAAAAATGAGCATGGCGCCCATCCGTTGTAATTTAACGCCGCAGGATATGCGTATATACGTTGGAACCGGATCCGCCGATATTCTGGGTCATGGCGATGCGCGCCCCGGGAACCTGATTCGGCCCCGCCTCTCCGCGCAGCTGCAGCGCCGCCTCTACCACCTGGTAGATCCCGGTCGCGCCGACCGGATGACCGCGCGCTTTCAATCCGCCCATCGTCGCCAGCGGCAGCTTTCCATGCGGCGAAATCAGCTCGAGATTTGCCCATCGCGCGCCTGTCCCGCGCTCCGCGAACCCTGACGCTTCCAACGATAACGCCTCAATAATTGTAAAGGCGTCATGAACCTCGAAAAGGTCGATATCCGACGCTGTCAATCCGGACTGACGGTAAGCTTTTTTAGCGGAGAGTTCCGCCGCGCTAAGCCAAAGCGGATCGCGCCGGTCATGAATCGCGATCGCGTCGGTCGCGGCGCCGGAGCCGACGACTTTGACCGCATTTTCACGATCCGCGATCCGGTCGAGCGGAACAAGAAGAACCGCCGCTGCGCCGTCCCCCATCGCCGACGCGTCTAAAATATTGATCGGATCGGCGGCCATCGCCGACTTCGCGTACGCTTCGGCCGTAATCGGATAACGGAACCGCGCGTTCGGGTTGTTGACGCCGTTGGCGTGCGCGTTGATCGAGAATCCGGCGAAATCGTCTTTCCGATATCCGTATTCTTCCATGTACCGGCGCATCAGCAGCGCGTTCAAGGCAACAAACGACAGCCCCATATCGCGCTCGTAGTCCGCGTCCGACGCGCCGGCCAATTCAGAGGAAATATCCGCCGAAGGCGAATCGGTCATCTTCTCAACCCCAACCGCGATCGCGGTTTCAACGTCGCCGGACGCGACCGCCATCAACGCTGCGCGGAACGCCGCCCCGCCCGAACCGCAGGCGGCCTCGACATGCACAGCGCCCGAATGTTTCGCGCCGACCCAATCGGCGACGTACGCGCCCAAATGCAGCTGCCGATTCGCCGATCCGGAAAGCATGTTCCCGACAAAAATTGCCTCGGCGGAAGTCATGCCGGTTTTCTCAAATATCTGTAAAACGGGTTCGCCCGCCAGCTCGAGCAGGCTTTTATCCCAATGCTCCGAGACGGGGGTTTGACCTATTTCAAAAATAGCGACTTCTCTCATCCGTCCTCCTGCTGCCGCCTAAAATTATGATACGGCTGATAATTATTGTAGCGCGATTTTGACGAGAGATGAAAGCATGATCCGTTATACTGAAATTTCTTATAGACATCTCGAATCTATGGTATAATGAGCCGGCTGTAAAAACACATGCCTCCGAATCAGACGGCTGCGTGCAGCGGCGAACGCCGCTGTGGCCGAAAGAAACGAAGGGGGCAGAGGCAAAAACGCTAAGGAGCAACACAATGTCGAACGTTATTTCAATGAAAGCTTTATTGGAAAGCGGCGTCCATTTCGGGCACCGCACGAACAAATGGAATCCTGCCATGCGCCCGTATATTTTTACGGAACGCAACGGGATCCATATTCTCGATCTCCAGCAGACCGCGAAGAGTATCAATAACGCCTATGCGCTTGTTCGCGATATCGTCAAATCGGGTCAGAATGTCCTCTTCGTCGGAACGAAACGCCAGGCCCAGGAAACGATCAAGGACGAAGCGATGCGCTGCGGAATGCCGTACGTTACCGAGCGCTGGCTGGGCGGGACGCTGACGAACTGGGATACGATTTCTTCTCGGATCGGCGAACTCGAACGGCTTGAAAAAATGGTTTCCAGCGGCGAGATCAATAAGCTGACGAAAAAAGAAGGCTTACTTATCGAACGCGATATCCAGCGGCTTAACTTACGCCTCGGCGGTATCCGCTCGATTAATAGCGTCCCGGGAATGCTGATCGTCGTCGATGTTATGCGCGAGGAGACCGCGATTCATGAAGCGAACTTGAAGAATATCCCGGTCGTCGCGCTCGTCGATACGAACTGCGATCCGCGCAACGTCGATTACGTTATTCCGTCGAACGACGACGCGATCCGCGCGATTAAACTTATTATCGGGAAACTGGCTGACGCGGTCATTGAAGGGAAAGCGCTGCGCGACGAGGGCGACATGGGAGATTTCGGGTTCACGCCGTCGGCCGCGTTTGAGAAAGAAGGTTTTATTTCCGGCGAAGAGCTGGCTGAGGACGAACTCCTGAGCGATAACCTGCTCGCGAAAATCAGCGAAAAGAAAGCTGAAACCGAAACTGTAGACGAAAACGAAAAGGAAGCAGAGTAAGATGGCCATCACGATTGACATGATTAAAGAATTGCGCGAAAGTACCGGCGCGGGGATTTTGGAATGCCGAAAAGCGTTGGAGAACGCGAACGGCGATATGAAAGCCGCGTTAGACTTTTTACGTGAAAAAGGTTTAGCGACCGCGAAGAAACGTTCCGCCCGCGCGGCTTCCGAAGGCGTCGTCGAAGTCTATTCGCATGGCGGCGGACGCGTCGGCGTTTTGGTTGAGCTGAATTGCGAAACCGATTTCGTCGGCCGCTCGGAAGCGTTCCGAAATCTGGCTCATGAAATCGCGCTTCAGGTCGCGGCGACGTCTCCGCTCTATATCTCCGAAAGCGATATCCCGGCGGAAGTTCTCGAACACGAAGAAAAAATCGCCAGCGCGAAAGCGCGCGAAGAAGGTAAAAAAGAAGCGATCATCCCCAAGATCGTCGAGGGTTCGATCAAGAAATACAAGGATGAATTCGTTCTGCTGAATCAGTCGTACGTCCGCGACGACAGCATTACGGTCCAGGACCTGATTAACCAGAATATCGCTTCCATGGGAGAAAACGTCATCGTCCGCCGTTTCGCCCGTTTTGCGCTCGGCGAAACGACCGAAGAGGCTGAAGACGAAGCTTAATCCTTCCGAATCGATTTGAAAAGAAGTCCGTCTCAAAAATTTTTGAGACGGATTTTTAATTCCGTGATTTTAATAATCGGACGATCATTACGACGCGGAAAAAGCGCAGTTGTCCTAAAAATGAAATTGAAAAACCGATTTTTACCCCTGAACAGCCGGATCGTCGGAACTCGATCCCATATCCAGCCAATCCAATTCGGAATCGGGAGACAGTAAAAGGGCTCCACTCGTTTATAATCTAAGGTAGCAAATCAAGCCGGAAGGGAAATCGGATGACAGACTTAACCTATAAACGCGTTCTTATCAAACTCAGCGGAGAAGCCCTCTCCGCTTCGGAAAAGTTCGGAATCGATCCGTCTTCCGCGCTGGAAATCGCGGCGAAAATTAAGAAATTATACGAAACCGGCGCGGAAATCGCGATCGTCATCGGCGGCGGCAACCTCTGGCGCGGGCGGGTTGGGATTGAAGTCGGTATGGACCAACCGACCGCCGATTATATGGGAATGCTGGCGACTGTCATGAACTCGTTGGTCCTCATGGACGCGCTCGAAAAAATCGGCGTTAACACGCGCGTCCAAACCGCCATTTCAATGCCGACGGTCGCAGAACCGTATATCCGCCGCCGCGCGATTCGCCATATCGAAAAAGGACGCGTCGTTATTTTCGGGGGCGGGACAGGGAATCCGCTTTGTACGACCGATACCGCGGCGGCGCAGCGGGCGATCGAAATTAACGCCGACCTGCTGATCAAGGCGACAAAAGTTGACGGCGTTTACGATTCGGACCCGAAGAAAAACCCGAACGCGAAAAAATTTGACCGGATTCGTTATATCGATGTGCTGTCAAAACGGCTGGGCGTGATGGACTCGACCGCGATTTCGATGTGTATGGATTATAAGATGCCGATGATGATCCTTAATTTCTGGGACGACGACTCGCTGATCCGCGCCGCGAAAGGCGAATCGGTCGGGACGATCGTTGTTCCCTGATTTGGGCGGCAGCAAATGGCAGATTCGGTCCCGACGTTAGACGCGCTGCGCTCGATGACTTCCGTCGAGCTGCTGAACTTGCGGAAAAAGCTGGTCAAAGCGGTTAAGCCTGAAACGAACGCGAAGCAGCTGACGATCGCGCTGACGGGAAGCGGCAATCTTAGTTATTTAGGAATGGCGCTTGAACCGTTTTTTATCAGCGCCGGTTTCGCCCCTCGCCTTTACGTCAGCCGCTACGGTTCTTTTCAGAGCGAAGCGTATGAAGAAGATTCGCCGCTCGTTCGCGCGAAGCCTGACGTCGTGATCGTTATCGAAAACTGGCGCGATTACGCGGCGCTTCAGCCTGAGCTGACAGCGTCGGAAGCGAAGGTCGGAGAAGAAATAGACCGAATCGTCGCCGAGCGAATCGCGATTTTATCGAAGCTGCGCGAGCGTACCGGCGCGCCGGTCTTCCTAAGCGAGATCGTAACGCCGAACCGGCGCGCCGACGGATTTTTCGCGCTGAACCGTCCGGCAGGCTTAACGCGATTTTTACGCGAGATTAACCGGCTGACGGCGGAGCGGAAACCGGACGGAATCCATATCGTAGATCTGGACGAAACCGCCGCCGCGTTCGGAAAGAAAAACTGGTTTGACGATTCGGCCTGGTTCCTATCGAAACAGCCGTTTTCGCTTTCCGCGCTGACGACCGCAGCGAACGCCGTCAGCGCGCCGATCTTGAACGCGTTCGGCGCAACGCGAAAATGCCTCGTACTGGATTTGGACGGGACGCTTTGGGGCGGAGTCGTCGGCGACGACGGTCTTTTCGGGATCCGGCTCGATCCGAACGACGCGGTCGGCGCAGCCTACCGCGATTTCCATCAAACAATCCTGCGTTATCATCAACGCGGCGTACTCCTGGCGGTCTGCTCAAAAAATGACGACGATACCGCGCGGGAAGTTTTCGAACAGAGTCCATACAGCCTGCTTCGAATCGGTCATTTCGCAGCATTTTACGCCAATTGGGACAGTAAAGTTACGAATCTGAAGCGGATCGCCGCCGATTTGAATATCGGAACCGACGCGCTCGTTTTTTTCGACGATAATCCGGCGGAACGCGAATGGGTTCGTTCGGCGCTGCCGGAAGTCGCCGTTATCGACGTTCCCGCCGATCCGGCCGATTACAGCGCCGCGCTGGATCAGGCGCGCGTCTTTGATTGGGTGGAACTGACAGCGGAAGACGTTTCTCGCGCTGAGACAATCAGCGCGAACCGGAACCGAGCTGAACTCGAAGCGAAAGCATCCGATTACCCGTCCTATTTGCGCAGTTTGGAGATGCGCGCCGCGGTCCGGGAGCTTCGCGACAGCGACGTTCCCCGTTTCGTCCAGCTCTTTAATAAGACCAATCAATTTAATTTGCGCACAGAACGTTATCAAAACGAAGATATTGAGCGGCTGCGCGCGGATCATCAGACGACGCTTTTGACGGTCGATCTTCAAGACCGATTCAGCCAATACGGAATCATTGCCGCGCTGATCCTGCGCGAGGAAACCGCCGCGTTTCCGGGTATCGAACCGGGCGCGAAGACGCTTGCGGTCATAGGCTGGGTCATGAGCTGCCGCGTTTTTAATCGCGGGCTGGAATCGTTCATCCTGCGCGATTTACGCGAGCGAGCAGCGGCGATCGGCGCGCGCTATTTAACGGCGGCGTTTCGTCCGACGGCGAAAAACGGCTATCTGGCGGATCAGCTGGGGAAGATGGCGTTTCAAGCGGCGGGCG
>JASBYO010000022.1 GCA_029983925.1 Flexilinea sp. | reverse complement strand
TTCTCATCCTTTTCAATCCTACGAAAAACGGAAGAATTGTCATATAATTCGGAGTATGATTGCATGAAACGGGCGGTAAGCAGCCCCGATCCATATCATCAGATATTTATGATTAGCAGAGGAAACGCATGGATACGAACGAACGATATCAGGACTGGATGAAACGGTTGCCGGCGGACGATCCGCTGCGGGCGGAATTGCGCGCGATCGCTGCGGATGACTCCGAGATTATGGAACGATTCGCGATGGATCTGGCATTCGGGACGGCCGGGTTACGGGGAAAACTGGGCGTCGGGACGAACCGGATGAACTACTATACCGTCGGTCGCGCGACGCAGGGCTTAGCCGATTATATTTCCGCGCAAGGGGAAACGGCGAAACGGAAAGGCGTCGTTATCGCGCACGATCCGCGCCATTTTTCAAAGGAATTTTCGTGTTACGCGGCCGGAATTTTCGCCGCCAACGGGATCAAGGCTTACGTTTTCGCCGATTTACGCCCGACGCCGGAGTTGTCCTACCTGATTCCGAAATTGGGCGCGGTTTCAGGCGTTAACATCACCGCGTCGCATAATCCGCGCGATTTTAACGGGTATAAAGTTTATTGGGATGACGGCTGCCAGATCGGATCGGAAGTCGCCGACGCGATTATGGAACGGATCGTTGACGTCGACTATTTTGAGGGTATCAGGACTGAGGATTATCAGCGCGCATTGGACGACGGCCGGATTATTCTGTTAGGACCGGAGTACGATCGGATGTATCTGGATGAGGTCCTGTCGCTGGCGATTCATGACGGAGACGAACTCGACCTTTCGATTCCGCTCGTTTATACGCCGCTGAACGGGGCCGGATCGGTTCCCTTCCGTCAGATGATGCGCGATCGCGGTTTTACCGATTGGCATATCGTTCCTGAACAGGAACATCCGGATCCTGATTTTACGACGGTCGGTTATCCGAATCCCGAAGATCCGGCGGCGTTCAAATTGGCCGAAGCATTGGGCAAGAAAGTCGGCGCTGAATTGCTGATGGCGACCGATCCGGATTCCGATCGTTTCGCGATCGAACTGCTGGCGGACGACGGGACCTATATCCCTCTAAACGGGAACCAGACCGGTTACCTGCTCGTCAACTATATTCTGGAAGGCCGGCGCGACGCGGGAAGCTTACCCGCTAAAGGCGCGATGGTTAAATCGATCGTTACCTCGACGATGTCGACCGAAATGGCGAAGGCGTACGGTGTCGAGATGTTCGAGGCGCTGACGGGGTTTAAGAATATTTGCGGACGAATCCCGGATCTGAACGAAAAAGGTTTCGAATATCTTTTCGGGTATGAGGAATCGATCGGTTACGCCGCGTCGGCGAATATTCGCGATAAAGACGGTATCAGCGCCGGGATGCTCGTCGCCGAAGCGGCGGCATATTACCGGAAGCAGGGAAAAACCCTCTGGCAGGTTTTAGAAGAACTTTTCCGGAAGTACGGTTGGTATGCGGAGGAGGGCGTAAACCTGGTTTTGGAAGGGCTCGCAGGCGCGGAACGGATTCGGCGCATGATGAGCTGGCTGCGTTCGAATCCTCCTTCTGAAATCGCTGGGTACCGCGTTGAAAAGGTTATCGATTACGTTAACGGTTACGAAGATATTCCGGCTTCCAACGTTTTACGCTTTTTCCTGGAAAACGACAGCTGGTTCGCGATCCGTCCTTCCGGCACGGAACCGAAGATCAAATTCTATTTTTACACGAAACGGTCCGGCCGTGCCGAAGCCTTGGAAACGAATCGAAAAATTCGCGAATTTGTGCTTGCGCTGGTTAAGCGTGTCGAATAGAATTAAATAGGTTTTACCTGAACGCAGTCCGATAATCTATCTATGGGAGGATTTTTAGAATGGCGGTAACGAACGAAGATCGAATGGCCTGCGGCGTTCATCTTTCGGAGGATTTAAAGTCGGTCGTGATCGTGGATCAACGGCAGCTTCCGAACCGAACGGTTCATCTGACGTTGAATACGGTTTCGGAGATTTACGACGCGATCAAGACGCTGGCGGTGCGCGGCGCGCCGGCGATCGGGATTTGCGCCGGGTACGGGATGTACGTTCTGGCGCGGGAAAAATCGGATCTGGATTCGCAGGCGTTTGTCCGCGCGATGGAGAAAGACGCGGAAACGCTGATTTCGTCCCGCCCGACGGCGGTCAACCTGAGCTGGGCCGTTAAACGAATGCTTGCGCGGATCATGGAAAATCGGGATCGGCCCGTGCCGGAGATCGTCGCTCAATTGGCGCGGGAGGCGACCGCGATTCATGACGAAGATATTCTGATGTGTACGCGGATTTCCGAGTATGGTTTGTCGCTCCTGAAAGCGGGCGACGGAATTATTACCCATTGCAACGCAGGACCGTTAGCGACGTCCAAATACGGAACCGCGATCGGGCCGATGATCCTGGCGAAGGAACGCGGAATTGAACTGAAAGTTTTCGCGGATGAGACGCGTCCTTTGCTTCAGGGCGCGCGGTTAACGTCTTATGAATTGGAAAAGGCGGGCGTTGACGTGACCTTGATTTGTGATAATATGGCGTCTATGGTGCTTAAATCGGGTCAGGTTCAGTTCGCGTTTGTCGGCTGTGACCGGATCGCGGCGAACGGCGATTTCGCGAATAAGATCGGGACGTCGGGATTAGCGATTCTCTGCAAGTATTACAATGTCCCGTTTTACACGCTCGGTCCGTCTTCGACGATCGATATGAGCTGCAAGAGCGGCGACGATATTGAGATTGAGCTGCGCGATCCGGCTGAAATTAAAACGATGTGGTATAAGGATCCGATGGCGCTGCCGGAAACGAAATGTTTTAATCCGGCGTTCGACGTGACGGATCATCATTTGTTGACAGGGATTATTACCGACCGCGGTATCGTTTATCCGCCGTTCGACGTCAACTTGAAAAAGCTTTTCGGATAGATTTTCAAGGGGAGGGGATGAGTCAAGATGCAAAAAGAATCGCCGTCAGCCTGTATTAAGCTTAAGGAAGGGACGCGGCCGGCGAAAGTTGTGTTGATGCCGGGCGATCCGCTGCGCGCGAAGACGATCGCGAACCGTTATTTGGAAGACGCGGTTCTGTTCAACGACGTACGCAATATGTTTGGGTTTACCGGATCGTATAAGGGCCGCGAAGTTTCGGTTATGGGATCCGGCATGGGGATGCCCTCGTTTACGCTATACGCGTACGAACTGTTTAACTTTTTCGACGTTGAAGCGATTATCCGCGTCGGTTCATGCGGCTCGCTGCGCTCCGAGGTGCGGGTGCGCGACGTGGTTATCGCCATGTCGGCGTCGACGAATTCGTCGATGCCCGCCTGTTACCCGATTCAGGGGACGATCGCGCCGACCGCGAGCTTCGATCTTCTCGAATCGGCGGTCGCTTCGGCGCGCGGAATCGGCGTGAACGTTAAAGTCGGCCCCGTTTTCACCTCGGACTTTTTTTACAATCCGGATCCCGAAATTAATAAGAAGACGATGAATTACGGTCATCTTTGCGTAGAGATGGAAACGGCGGGTCTCTACTTGACCGCGATGAACGCCGGGAAACGCGGGCTTTCGATTCTGACCGTCTCGGATTCGTTAGTAACGGGCGAGGCGTTGAGCGTCGAGGACCGGCAGGAAAGTTTTGACGAGATGATGAAGGTCGCTTTGGAAACCGCGATTCAATTTCAAGACTCGATTTCCGGATCGGATCGATAAGGACGTAAAACCGATTTTCGGTTGATTTTATGAAAGCGTAAATCGCTGAAAAGGAGAATTTTGTGATGAAAAAAACTGGTGCAGTTATTGTCTTAGCTATTTTAATGGCGTTCGTATTGTCGGCTTCCGCCGTAATGGCGGAGGGCGCCTTTCAAACCGACGGCGGAAAAGGAATCGATATTTGTATTCTGACATCGTCGGGGATTGACGACGGATCGTTTAACGAAAACTGTTATGACGGCGCGAAAGTCTTTGCCGACGCGCATCCTGACAGCACGCTGCGCGATGTGAAGGAGCCGGATCTCTCGAAACTGATCGAGACGGTCGCGTCTTTGGTCGGCGATTACGACGTATTTGTTCTGCCCGGATATAATTTCGCCGGAATCGGCGATATCGCGGTCGCGAATCCGGATAAGTATTTTATCGTCGTCGATTCGACGATCATGGATTCGGAAGGCAACGCGCTGAACAACCTGGAGAACGTGTACACGATGACGTTCCAAGAGGAACAGAGCGGTTTCTTCGCCGGGATCGCCGCGGCGCTTGAAACGAAGACGGGGAAGGTGGCCGTTGTTAACGGAATCGCTTTCCCGTCGAACGTCAACTACCAGTTCGGATTCATGGCCGGCGTTAACTACGCCAACGCGAAGTACGGAACGTCGGTTGAAATCGTCGAGCTGCCTTCGTTCGCGGGGACGGCCGCGGTTGAGGTCGCCGGAATGGGGACGGACGTCGGCGGCAACTATGTCGGCAGCTTTGCTGACGAGGCGACCGGCAAAGAAGTCGGGAAAGCGCTGATCGACGCCGGCGCGGACGTTATTTTAGTCGCGGCCGGATCCTCCGGAAACGGCGTTTTTACGGCGGCGAAAGAAGCCGGGAACGTTTTTATTATTGGCTGCGATGTCGATCAGTATGACGACGGAGTGAACGGCGACAGCAATATCATCCTGACATCGGCGTTGAAGATTATGGACGTCAACGTGACGCGCCAGCTCGACGCGATTTATGACGGAACGTTCGTCGGTACGGACGCGATACTTGGCGCGGATACCGATTCGACCGGCTACGTCGCCGATGAGGGGCGTCATCAGATGTCTGCGGCTACGCTGGAAAAATTGGCGGAAGCTTACGCGCTGCTGAAAGACGGGACGATCGTTCCGCCGTCCAACTTTAACGGTCACTTACCGGATAAATTCCCCGGTCTTGAATAAAGGACGAATCGGATAGGTTTTTTTTGGAGAGAGTCTGGAGGCGAACGGAACGCGCTCCTTCAGACTCTCGCTTCCGCTTCCGCCGCTATCGTGTCTGTCGATAGCGGCGGAAAGACGGTAATATTTTCTTGTCTTTTTGAGCCCGAGCCGATTTAGGCCGACGCTCTTATACCTGATGAAGCGGTCGTAAGCGGCTTCATGATTTTTCCTGCGTTGCGCAGTCAAAATCCCGCTGCGGGATGGAACGGCGACGCGGACCATAAGGAATCGACGCGCATGACGGATCAAAACTATATCGTCGAAATGAAACATATTACCAAACGTTTTCCGGGAATCCTGGCGAACGACGACGTAACGATTCAAGTTCGGCAGGGCGAAATCTACGCGCTTTTAGGCGAAAACGGCGCGGGGAAGTCAACGCTGATGAGCATGCTCTACGGGCTTTACGAACCGGATGACGGCGAAATATTGATTCGCGGCCGGAAGGTCCGCTTCAAATCCGCTTCGGATGCGGCGGATCAGAATATCGGTATGGTCCATCAGCATTTTAAACTGGTCGAAAATTATACGGTCGGCGAAAATATTGTTCTCGGAATTGAGCCGATGAAAAAGGCGTTCGGGCTGTTCCCTTATGTCGACATGCGCGAAGCGAACGAACGGATCCGCGCTTTATCGAAAAGTTATTTCCTCGAAGTCGATCCGACCGACGTCATCGCGGATGTCGGCGTTTCGACCTGCCAGCGGGTCGAGATTTTGAAGATGCTGTACCGCGACGCGGAGATTTTAATTTTTGACGAACCGACGGCGATCCTGACGCCGCAGGAAGTCGAATACCTGCTGCGCGTCATGCGCGAACTTCGCAGGGGCGGGAAGACGATTATCTTAATCACGCATAAGATTGAAGAGATTAAGCGCGTAGCCGATCGCTGCGCGATCCTGCGGCGAGGAAAATTGATCGGCGTTTTAGACGTGGCGGAAACGACGACCCAGGAAATGGCAAATCTGATGGTCGGACGCAACGTCGATCTCCAATCACGGAAAACCGAGGCTTATTTCGGCGAGAAGGTCCTCGAGGTTGACGCGCTCTCCGTACGGAACGACGATCGCGTTCAGGTCGTCCGTAACGTTTCTTTCGATATCCGCGCCGGGGAGATTTTCGCGATCGCCGGCGTTTCCGGCAACGGTCAAACCGAATTGGCCGACGCGATCGCCGGCCTGATGCGCGTTGAAAGCGGGACGATCCGCCTTAACGGCCGCGACATTACCCGCGGCAATATCCGCGAGCGGACTGAAGCCGGGGTCGGCTATATTCCCGAAGACCGGCAGAAATACGGCGTTTTCCTGGATTTTGATTTGTGCTCGAATTTATGTTTGCGCCGTTATTATAAAGCGCCGTTCTCGAAGAACGGGATCCTTGATTTCGACGCGTTCGGAAGATATGCCGACGAACTTATCGACGATTACGACGTCCGCAGCGCGCAAGGCAGAAAAACGTCCGTCCGTTCGATGAGCGGCGGGAACCAGCAGAAAGCGATCGTCGCGCGCGAGATTGAAGAACACAGCGCGCTGATCATCTTTGTGCAGCCGACGCGGGGGCTGGACATGGGCGCGATTGAGAATATTCATAAACAAATTCTGGCGGAACGCGAGCGCGGCGCGGCGATCCTGCTTATTTCATTGGAGCTTGACGAAGTGATGGAACTGGCGGATACGATCGGCGTCATCTACAACGGCAGCTTGCTCAAAATTGCGGAGGCGTCCGCGCTGACGTCGCAGGAAATCGGACAATACATGATGGGGGTTACGGCAAATTGAAGACAATTTCAAACGATTTCGGCGTAAAAATAAAGTCCGCGCTGGCCCGTTTTCTGGTCAATGAAAAATGGACCCGCTTGACGGTTCCTCTCTTTTGTATCGCTTTGACGGCGCTCCTTTCGAGTATCCTGCTCCTGATTCTTGGGAAAAATCCGCTTACGGCGTTTTACAGCTTTTTAGCTGGGAACGGTTTCGCCGCTAAAGCGAAATACGGCGCGGGCGTTGGAATGATCTCTGATTTTTTCCAGTTTTTGAATATTATGGCTCCGTTGCTGTTGGCTGCGCTGGCGTTTATCTTCGCTTATCGCTGCGGGCTGTTCAATATCGGAATTTCGGGCCAGATGCTGCTATCCGGGTTTCTGGCGACGATTTGGGTCGGGTATGCGAAAGAACTTTCGGGCGGGATTGCGAAACCGCTCGTTCTGGGGATCGGCTTAATCGCCGGGGGAATTATCGGAACGATCGTCGGTTACTTGAAATATAAGTTCAATATTCATGAAGTCGTCTCGACGATCATGATTAACTATATTATCAGCTATGTCACCGGATTCTATATCAATTCATATTATGTCGATCAGGTCAGCCGGTCGTCAAAAGTTATCTCAACAGCGTCTCGGCTGACGTTTACGAAAACGATGGTTTTGGGGAATTATTGCAACGTCCCGCTGGGAATCTTGATCGCGATTGGGATGGCTTTTCTTGTCCGCTTTATTTTGGAACGGACCGTATTCGGTTTTGAACTGAAAGCGGTCGGTTCGAATCGGAACTGCGCCTTATATACCGGGATCAACGTCGGACGCCAGATTGTGTATTCGATGATGATTTCCGGAATGCTGGCGGGGTTGGCGGGCGTGACGTATTATCTGGGTTTTACGAATACAATCATCCCTAAAACGCTGCCGGGGATGGGGTATGACGCGATCGCGACGGCTTTACTCGGAAACGCGAGTCCGATCGGCGCAATTCTTTCGTCGGTCCTGATCACAATTTTTCAGAACGGCAGCAGCTACATGAGCTCGATGGTCGGCGTCGCAAAAGAAATCGCGTCGGTTATTACCGGAATCCTGCTGCTGTTTTCCGCCTGCGGTCAATATTTCCGGACGGTCGCTTCGGCGTATCTGCGCGATTTGGCGGAAGCGCGCCCGGTTCGGCATGAAAGCGGAGAAGAAGGGGAAGAAAATGAACTACGTCCATAACATGATTACGGATGGATTGGCTTTCGCGATCCCGCTTTTTATTATGGCTGTCGGCGGTATTTTCTCCGAAAAGAGCGGCGTGATCAACCTGGCGATCGAGGGCTTTCAAGGGTTCGGCGCGTTTTGCGGCGCGCTGCTGGCGACCGTTTTAGGGATGTATACAGGGATGGGAACGCAGACGACTTTGTATTTCGCGTTGGCGATGGCGTTCGTGGGCGGTTCGCTCTACGCGACGCTGCATGGGCTGCTTTGTATCCGCTTTAACGCCGATCAGGTTATCAGCGGCGTCGTTATCAATATTTTAGGCGTATCTCTGACGACCTTCCTGACGTCGCAGCTGAGCGGCGTATTTTACGGAAGCGCGTCGAACAAGTTTACCCTCGGCGTCTCGGACCGCTTTTCCGTTCCCGGATTAAAGTCGGTTCCGGTTCTCGGCGCGGTCTTCACAAATATTTATCCGTTCGAAATTATTATTTTAGTGATCTGTACGTATTTATGGTATTTGATGTATAAAACGCGTTTCGGAATGCGTTTGCGCGCCTGCGGCGATCATCCTCAGGCTGTCGACGCGGCGGGCGGCGACGTGGCGCGGACGCGCTTTATCGCGGTTATGATTTCCGGCGGTCTGGCCGGGATCGGCGGGATGTGCTTCGCGTATTCGCTGCTGTCGCAGTTTTCGCCGAGTATTTATCTCGGCTACGGCTATTTAGCCATCGCGGCGCTGATTTTCGGAAATTGGAGTATCTTGCCGACGTTTTTCGTCTGCGTTTTTTTCGGGCTGGCGCGGGCGGGAGGCTATCAGCTATGTTTATTTATGGGACTGTCGTCGCAGTATACGAATTTATTCATGACGTTCCCATACGTTTTGACGCTCCTCCTGCTCCTTTTCTTCTCGAAGCGGAATCGTCCGCCGCGCGCTGCCGGAGAACCGTACGATAAAGGAAAACGATAGCGGGACTATTTCAGGCGCGGGACCGACCGTTATCGAAATATCGAGTCGGGAAAGGAACTGAAGAATGTTGAAAACGGCAATTATCGGGGCGGGCGGTGTCGCTGAGCTGCACGTCGCGGCGATGAAGCGTTTAGATGTGAGCCCGGCGCTTGTGGCCGCGGCGACGGAAGACGAGGCGCGCTCGTTCGCGGAGCGGTTCCGGATACCCGAATGGACGACGGATATAGAGAGGGCGTTGGGAAAAGAAATTGAAGCCGTCCATCTCTGTACGCCGCCGTCGACGCACGGAGAGCTGGTCCGGACGTTCCTCGAATATGGGAAGCATATTTACTGCGAGAAGCCGTTATGCCTGGACGCGGAAGAAGCCGCTCAGCTGGCGCGGAAGGCGCGAGCTGCGGGTTCCGTCTGTGCCGTCGGTTTTAACGTGCGCTTTTATCCGGCCTGTCAGGAGATGAGGCGGGCTGTTCAGACGGATTTCTCGGGAAAGCCGGCGCTGATTCACGGCAGTTATTTGCAGTCGTTCCATGCCATGCCGGCGCCGTATCAATGGCGTTATGACCCGGAAGTCGGCGGACGGATGCGCGCTGTGACGGAGATCGGAAGCCACTGGCTCGATCTGGCGCAGTTTATTTCCGGATTGAAGATTACCGCGGTCTCGGCGAAACTGGGACGGTTTTTCCCGAAGCGCCGCCTGACCCCGGACGGAATGATGGTTCCGTTCACGCCGGACGGCGTCGGGAAGGTCGTCCAGGTCGATTCGGAGGACGCCGCGGCGATAAACTTATGTTTTGAGAACGGCGCGATGGGCTGCGTCGCGCTTTCCGAAATTTCCCCGGGCCGGGATAACCGGATTTCCATTGAAGTGACCTGTTCGGATGGAAATTTATGGTGGAATTCCGACGCGAAAGACGTTTTCTCCATCGCGAAAAAAGGCGATCCGGTTTTGGCGAAATCGGCGGGTTTCGGAACCGGTTTCGGCGACACGTTTTATTTCCTGATCCGGGCGTTTTACGAAGCGATCTTAAATCCCGGCGCTGCGGAAACGCGCCGGCTGCTGCCGACGTTCGAGGACGGGGCGCGGAACGCGGCAATCTGCGCGGCGATCGAAGAAAGCGACCGCCGCGATTCGAAATGGACGCCGGTTCAGGCTTGAGAAGGATGCGGAAATTGACAAAGACGAATCTCTCTGCACAGGAAATTATCGGGCGGCTCGGCTTGGAACCGCTTGAAAATGAGGGCGGGATGGTTGTCCGCTCGTATACGAGCCGCGAAAGGATCGCGGACCGTCCGGCGGGGACGGCGTGCTATTACCTGCTGAGCGGCGGCGCGTATTCGCATCTGCACCGTTTGAGCGGCGATGAAGTTTATCATTTTTATTTAGGCGATCCGGTCGAATTGACGGAACTCCTTCCTGACGGGAGCTTCCGGATTACCGTTTTGGGCGGCGATCTGCTGAACGGTCAAAAAGTTCAGCACACGGTCCCGTCCGGGATTTGGCAGGGGTCGCGGCTGCTGCCGGGAGGCGCGTTCGCGCTGTTGGGTACAACGATGTGCCCCGGTTATGATCCGAGCTGCTATGAGCATGGAGAGCGCGCGCGGTTAATCCGCGATTATCCCGACGCTGCGGCATGGATCGAACGGCTGACAGGCGAAGCGCGGTTTTCTTAGCGAAGGAAGTTAAAAATCTTTGCGGCGGATTTGCGAAAGCTGTTCGGCGATCAGCCCTAACAGGATTGAAATCAGTCCGACCGTAATGCTGAGGAGGGCTGCGACGCTTAATCCGCGTCCGGCGATCAGGAACGGAACCGCCCAGAGGGCGCCGATCAGGATCGCGATCGTTCCGATCGGCAGGAAGATCCGCAGCGGGTTGAAGACCATCACAATATTAAAAATCTGAATCAGCGTGTCGAACGCCGTCATGGTGGAAATTGTGCTTTCGCCGGCGATACGGGCGCGGGTTTCGATCGGCTGTTCAACGACGAGATGGCGTTGTTGGATAAAGACGAGCGTCATGACGTCTGAAAACGCCATTGACGCGGGGCAGAGCGGCAGATATTTTTTCGCCAGCTCGGCGTCGTAAAGTTTCATGCCGCTATTGAGGTCGGCGATTTCCGAATCGACGAGGATCTTCGCGACGCTGCGCAGCAGCGTTTTCCCAAAGGCGCGGTAGTGATCCGCGAAAGCGGTTTTCCGAATCGTACGCGCGCCGATAACGAGGTCGGCGCCGGTCGTTTCGCGCGCCCGGATCATGGGGCTGACGTCTTCGAGCCGGTGCTGTCCGTCGGCGTCCATCGTGATCAGGTACGGCGTTCGGACGGCGGCGATTCCGGATTTCAGCGCGCCCCCGTAGCCGCGGTTGACTTTATGCGTGACGACGGATAGACGATCGGTCCGCGCTGAAAACCCGGCGAGGATTTCGGCGCTGCGGTCGGTCGACGCGTCGTTGACGACGATCAGGAGGCTGTCGTTCGCTTCACACCAGGCGATCATTTCGGTCAACGTCTGCGTGAGCGAAGCTTCTTCGTTATAGGCCGGTACGAGGATAGTTAATTGCGGCGTCGCGTTCATGAGTTTATGATAATTGAATTCGGGATTTTTTGGGGCGAACGCGATATTTGCCTGTTTTCGGTTGAACGTACCTGAGCGGCGCTGATTCTGCCCGCGGCTCCGGGACGGGCTTCCAGGAAATCGGGATCGATTATCCCGAGCGGGGCTGTGCCGATCGAATCTGGCGTATCAATCGGTTCAGTGCCGCCGCGTCAGGACAGGTCGAAAGTTGAGCGGGCCGCGGGCGGTAAAGCCGATCAATTTTCTGACGATAAAAAAAACGAATTCTGTTGCGGCGGAATCCGCTTTTTCGATGTTGTATTCCCGGCACCGAATACTTATTAAATAAATAGATCATATGTAGGTATTACTTGGTGAATATCGTCATAAACATATACCTGGTATAAGCTTATTTAAGCGTTATTTCTTTAATCCGCTTGACTAAACCATGTGAATATAGTCCTAAAAGTCAGGATTATCGTCAATCGGGAATAGTATATTAATATGATTGACAGACGCAAAACCAAATTGTAGAATCCGAAACAGAAGTCGATTTCTGGGTGTATTTTAAATTGATGGAGGAATGCAATGAAGAAAAGTTTGCCGTTTGTTTCCCTTATGTTTGTTTTGATTCTCTTTTTTTCCTGTCTGTCTCCGGCGCTTGCCGCGGATAAATTTAAGGTAGCGCTGGTACTGCCCGGAAAAGCGGACGACGTATCGTTCAATCAGGCGATGTACCGCGGGGCGATGGAATATGCCGAATTGAATCCGGATTTAATTTCGTTGAAAGTCGTTGAAGGCGTGTACGACGTCGCCGATATCGATCCGACGCTTCGCGATTACGCCGACGCCGGATACGACGTCGTTATCGGCCACGGTTATCAATTCAGCGAGCCGGTCAATACGGTCGCGGCGCAGTATCCCGAGGTTGCGTTCCTCTTGGGCTGCGGCGTCGGATATCAGCCGAATTCTCAGATTTACGACGTTCAGCTCGAAGCCGGCGGTTATTTAATGGGCGTCGTCGCGGCGTTGGCGACGCAAAGCGGTAAGGTCGGCGTTATCGGCGGCGGGGAAGGTTCCGAGATTACCCGCGGGCATGAAGGTTTCAAAGCGGGCGCGAAATTCGTAAATCCGGATATCGATATCCAGGAAGTTTACACCGGCGATTGGAACGATACGACCGGCGCTTATGAAGCCGCGATCGGGATGTACGATTCCGGCGTCGACGTCATCTGGCATTCCGGCGACGGGATCGGTCTCGGCGTCGTTCAGGCGGCCGAAGAAAAGGATCTTTATGTCCTCGGGAACGTCGAAGATCAGGTCACGCTTGCGCCGAAAAACGTTCTCTCCGGTCTTCAGTACGAATGGGGAAACGCGCTCGAACGGATCTTTACTTCAATTCAGGACGGAACGTTTATCCGCGAAGGCGAGAAAGAAACGATCATGATTAACGTCATGAACGGCGGTTTGTCGATGACCGAACTGAACGACGTTAAGGGTTGGCTGACGACTGACGATATTGCCGTTATCGAGGACGTTTACGCGAAACTGGGCGAAAACGCGATTGAGCTTCCGGAAGTTCCGTAATTTTTAATCGAGCGCGGCGCGCCCCGTTTTTCGGGGAACGCCGCGCTTACAAATAACCGAGTTTGGAGGACCGGATACGATGGCATCTCTTGCGGTAAAGATGAGAGGGATCACGAAGGTTTTTAATGGCGTAAACGCGAACGACCATGTCGATTTCGATCTTCGGAAGGGTTCGATTCATGGCCTTCTGGGCGAGAACGGCGCCGGGAAGACGACGTTGATGAACGTTTTGTACGGATTGTACCAACCTGAGGAAGGGACGATCGCGATTAACGGCCGGACGGCGGAGATTTCTTCGCCGACGAAAGCGATCGCGCTCGGTATCGGCATGGTTCACCAGCATTTTATGCTGGCCCGTCCGCTGACTGTGGTTGAAAACGTCATGCTCAGCAGGAAATCCCGTCGCGGGATATTTCTCGATACGAAAGAAACCGCCCGCGAGTTAAGAGAATTATCGGACCGTTACCGGATGGGGATCGATCCGTATTCAAAAATTTGGCAGCTTTCCGTCGGAGAACAACAGCGCGTCGAGATCCTTTCCGCGATCTATTTAGGCGCGGAAATCTTGATTTTAGACGAGCCGACGGCGGTTCTGACGCCGCAGGAAACGGAAATTTTCTTCGATACGCTGCGCGAAATGCGCGACGACGGAAAATCGATCATCCTGATTACGCACAAATTGGAAGAAATTCTCTCCATTGTCGACGAGGTCACGGTGCTGCGGCTCGGGAAATTGATCGGGGCGAAAGCGGTCGACGAAACGATTACGAAAGACGATTTAACCCGGATGATGGTCGGGCGGGAAGTTTTATTCCATTTTCCGCCCCTGACGCGCGATCCCGGCGATATCAGGTTCCGGCTCGACGGAATCAGCGCGATGAACGATAAGGGGCTTGTCGCGCTGAAGGATTTTTCGCTCGAATTGCGCGAGGGGGAGATCGTCGGACTTGCCGGGGTCGACGGAAACGGTCAGAAGGAGCTTTGCGAAGTCATGACCGGGCTGCGTCCTTCGGTCGCCGGGAAAATGACGCTGGACGGTGAAGATGTGACAAATCATGAGCCTGCGTTCTATATTCAAAAGCGTATTTCGCATATTCCCGAAGACCGCCACGCGACGGGGTTAGCGCTTAACTGGAGCTTAAAGAATAATTTGATCCTGAAAAGTTTCGCGCGGCCGCCGATAAATCGAAATCATCTCGTCCAAACCAAAAAAGTTGAGGAAAATTGGCTCCAGGCTGAAAAAGATTATCAGATTTTAGCGATCGACGGCGACGAGCAGGTTCGCTGTCTTTCCGGCGGAAATCAGCAGAAAGTCATTTTAGCCCGGGAGTTGAATTGCGAGCCGAGCGTGCTGATCGCCAACCAACCGACGCGCGGACTGGACGTCGGCGCGGCGGAATATGTCCGGACGCGGATTATCAACGCGCGCAATCGCGGATGCGCCTGTTTCGTCGTCTCGGCCGATCTCGAAGAAATTCTCCAGCTTTCGGATCGAATCGCCGTGATTTACGGCGGACGCCTGATGGGGATTCTTCCGCGCGGAAGCGATCCGCTGGAGATCGGCGCTTTAATGATGGGGAAAGGCCTTGAAGAAAAATTGGAGGAACGCGAGCTTGAGCAACAGAACATCCATTAAAGTCGCCCTTGAGATCGTCGGAACGGTACTGATGGTTGTCGGCGCGTTATTAATCGGCGCTGTCTTGGTCGTTCTGTCGGAAAATAACCCGATTGAAGCTTATCAGGCGATGATTGCCGGGGCGTTCGGGTCGAAACAGAAAATCGCCGAGGTGGTTGTTAAACTGATCCCGATTCTGATTATGTCGTTGGGCGTATCGATCGCCTTCAAGGCGCAGCTCTGGAATATCGGCGCCGGCGGGCAGTTCTTGATGGGCTCGATTGTTTCGGTCGCGATCGCGCTGTACGTCCCGGTTCCGATTTGGCTGCGAATCCCGCTGTCGTTTGCTGCGGCGATCGTCGTCGGCGCGGGGTGGGCCGCGCTGGCCGGATGGCTGAAAGCCAGGTTCAGCGCGAACGAAGTAATTACGACGCTGATGCTGAATTACATTGCGCATTACTTGCTGCTTTACCTGATCAACGGGCCGATGCAGGATCCGTACAGCGATTTATCTCAGACGGATGTGATCCCGGACGGAATGCGGCTGACAAAGCTTCTCGGTCCGACGTTCCGGCTTCATTCGGGGTTATTCATCATGATTGCGGTCGTTGTCCTGATGATTTTCTTCTGGCGGACGACGTTAGGCTATCGAATCGATCTGACCGGACAGGGGGAAAAGGTCGCGACGTATTCCGGAATTAACGTCAACCGTACGGTGATCCTGACGATGGGTCTGTCCGGCGGCTTGATCGGTCTGGCCGGATGGATCGAAATTTTCGGGATTCAGTTCCGGTTATTGGACGGAATTGCCGGCGGGCTGGGAAATACGGCGACGATCGTCGCGCTGCTCGGTTCGCTGAACGTCTACGGGGTTATCGCGGCGGCGATTTTTTTCTCGGCGCTGCTCTGCGGCGGCGCGTCGATGAAACGTATGACGGACGTTCCTTATTCGGTTGTCGACGTGATTCAGGGGTTGATTATTATCTTTGTTATCGCTAAAAATGTCGTTTGGGACCGCTGCGATCCGATGAAGTTATTCAGTAAAAAGAAAGGGTATAGCCAGCATGCTGAGTGAGATTTTATCAATCGGATTTCTGACGAGTCTGCTTGCCGGAACGATCCGTCTGGCGACGCCGATCCTGATGCCCGCGCTTGGGCAAATTTATACGCAGCGCGCCGGAATCTTGAATTTAGGCGTGGAAGGGACGATGCTGATGGCGTCGATCATCGGTTTCGCGACGGTCGCGTCGGGCGGCGGTTTGTGGATGGGTTTTCTGGTCGGAATCCTGGCCGGAGCGATTTTCAGTCTGCTGATGGCTTGGCTCAGCGTGACTTTGCGCGTTAATCAGGTGATCGCCGGTATCGGGATGAACGTCCTGGCGACGGGCCTCGCCGCGTATGTTTACCGGCTGTTGTTCGGGATTCGCGCGCTTCCGGCGAAAATAACCTCGTTTCAGGCGGTCGATCTTCCCGGCTTATCGGATATTCCCTGTATCGGAACCGTATTTTTTCAGCATAACGTTTTAGTTTATCTCGCTTTCGCGCTCGTGCCGTTTACCTGGTTCGTTCTGGAGAAAACGATGTTCGGGCTGAAGATCAAGATGGTCGGCGAACATCCGCGCGCCGCTGATTCGAAGGGGATCAGCGTGACTTGGATCCGTTACGCGGCTATTGTTATCGGCGGCGCGTATGCCGGCGCGGGCGGCGTGTTCATGACGATCGCCTATCTGAATATGTTTACCGAGTCGGTTATCGGCGGGTTCGGATATATCGCGGTTTCGGTCGTTATCTTCGGACGTTTTGACCCGTATAAAGCGATGAGCGGCGCGCTCCTGTTCGGATTCGCTTCCGCTTTGCAGGTCCGCCTTCAGGCGCTGGGGTCGGGGATCCCGTCGCAGCTGCTGTTGATGCTGCCGTATTTAATGACGATCGCCGCGCTGATTTTCGCTTCGAAAAAAGCGGAATTCCCGAGCGCCTACGCGATCCCGTATTCGCGGATGGAACGCTGATGGTTCGGCGCGTCGTCTTTTGCGGTTCGATCTTGATCGCCGTGATCCTCCTTTCGGGATTCGATTCGTTTGCGCCCGGTTTTGAGCGGGCGATGGAAAGGGCGAAAGCTTACGCGAGCGCGATCAACTATGATTTTCGCGAACCGGAAAAAATTTACCGCTTTCTTCGCGAGGAGATTCGTTCGGAGATCAGCGAAACGGCGTTTTGCGAAGCGTTCGCGAAAGAGCGGAGCTATCCGTATATTACGCCGCTGTATATCTTTTATCCGGAATTGACGGTCGCGCCGGACCGATCGGAAGCGGTCGCGGTCTTTAAACGGGCGGCGCGCCTGGAGGGAATGACGTATTCGGTTAAATTCGTTTATGAGAACGGAGATTATTTCGCCGACGACTGGCGTCAGTTTGCCGACGGAAGTTATCTCGAAAAATTTGAAAATATACCGTATTCCTTAAGTTGGTACTATGACGTTGCAGATTAGCCGTTCGATTTTTGTAAAGCCGGTTGAAAAAAGGGAGGTTTGCTTTGGGTATTAAAAAAAGTGTAAAACGCGTCGACGCCGTTCAAAAGGCGACGGGAAGCGCGAAATATGTCGAAGACTTAATTCCGGTCGGCGCGCTGCATGCGAAGATGGTCCGCAGCACGATCGCGAACGGAATCGTTAAATCGATCGATACGACCGAGGCTTATCGGATGCCGGGTGTGGAACTCATTTTAACTTGCTTTGACGTTCCGAATCATTTATATCCGACATCCGGTCATCCGCTTTCGCTCGATCCGAATCATTCGGATACCAAGGATAAATTGATTTTAGAACGGCGCGTCCGTTATTACGGCGACGATATCGCTGTCGTCGTCGCCGATACGCCGCTGAACGCGCGGCTGGCGGCTGAAAAAGTTGTTGTCGAATATGAGGTTTTTGAACCGCTGCTGACGCCCGAGGCGGCGGTGAACAATCCGTGTTCGCTGCATGAGATTCGTCCGAATAATGAGCTTTCGCGGCTGGATTTCGAGATTTCGCCGGGGGGCGACGTCCGCTTTTACAACGCCGAATTTTCGACGGATCCGAAGATCGCCGGGCGCGACGATTTAATCGGCGTTCATTATTCGGTTCCTACGATGAACGCCTGTCACATTGAAACGAACGGCTGCTTCGCGTATATGGAAGGACGAAAGCTGATCGTTTGCAGCTGCAATCAGGTTCCGCATACGCTGCGGCGCAATATCGCCGACGCGATCGGGATCCCGGTCGGGAACGTCCGGGTCATCCGTCCGTATATCGGCGGCGGTTTCGGCAATAAACAGGATACGATGTATGAACCGATCGTCGGGCTGTGTTCAATGAAATTAGGCGGCCGTCCGGTCGCGATTACCCTGACGCGGGAGGAAACGTTCGTGAATACGCGCGTCCGTCACGCTTTCGATATGATGATCAAATCTGAGGCCGATGCGGACGGAAAGATGACGAAGCGCGGCTTACGGATCAACTCGAACGGCGGCGCGTACGCCGCGCATACGCACGCGGTTACCGCCTACGCGATCACGAATAATTTCCAGAATTATCTGACCTCGGGAGTCCAGATCGGCGAATCGTCGACCGCGTATACGAACCTGCCGTCTGCGGCGGCGCTGCGGGGTTACGGAATTCCGCAGCTCTCTTTCGCGATGGAATCCGAAATGGACGATATCGCGCGCGAGAACGGTTGGGATCCGGTCGATTTCCGCCTAAAGAATATCCAAACGGACGGTTTCGTCGATCCGTTCGATAAATTTGTCGTCTCGAGCTGCGGTATGCACGGCTGTATTCAAAAGGGCCGGGAAGTTTCCGACTGGGATCGGAAACGAAAAGCTTACGACGAGTTTAATAAATCGTCGGATAAGATCAAAAAAGGAATCGGCATGGCCTGTTTCTCTTATAAGACCGGGGTCTGGCCGATTCAGATTGAAAACGCTTCCTGCCGGATTATGATGAACGAGGACGGGACGGCGACGGTTCAGGTCGGCGCGACGGAAATCGGCCAGGGATCCGATACCGTATTGACGCAGATGGTCTCCGAAATTACGACGATCGCCGAGGATCGGTTAACGCTTGTTCCGTTTTGCGATACCGATACGTCGCCCTACGACAGCGGCGCGTACGCCTCGCGGCAAACGTATATTTCCGGGGGCGCCGTGAAACAAACGGCGGAACTGCTTCGCAATAAGCTTTTAGCGCGCGCCGCGTCGGTTTACGATCTGCCGATCGAAAGCTTAACGATTGCCGACGAGCGGATTCTGGATAAGGAAAGCGGTCAAACGGTCTGTACTTTTGCCGAACTTTGCACGTTTATGAACTTTACCAACGATCACGTGACCGAGACGGAGCATATTATCGCGGAATCGACGTTTACGGCGCAGTCGATCTGTTTCTCTTACGGCGTGAGTTTTATCGATATCGAAGTCGACGTTCCGTTAGGAAAAGTCAAAATCAATAAAGTCTATTCGGTTCATGACAGCGGCCAGATCCTGAATCCGGCGCTGGCGCACGGGCAATTGCACGGCGGTATCGCGATGGGAATCGGTTACGCGCTCGGAGAACAGCTGCTTTTCGACCAGAAGACCGGAAAACCGCTTAATAATAACCTGCTGGATTATAAAATTCCGACGGCGATGGACATGCCGGAGGTTGAGACGTACTTTGTTGAAACGTACGAACCGACAGGTCCGTTCGGAAATAAAGGTTTGGCGGAACCGCCGCTTATTCCGCAGGCGCCGGCAATCCGGAACGCTGTTCTGCACGCGACCGGCGTCGGCATCCGTAAGCTGCCGATGAATCCGCAGAATCTGGTTCATGCTTTTATTGAAGCCGGTTTAATTGAGGCGTGAGAAGGGAGCGATCGAAGAGATGTACGATATCAAGACGACGTATAATGCGAAAAGCGTCCGGGAAGCGTTGCGGCTGCTTTCGGAAAATGAAGGCGCGGTGATTGTTTGCGGCGGTACCGATGTGATGATCCGGATTCGGGAGTTAAAACTGCGCCGGGCGACGCTGATCAGTATTTTGGATATCCCCGAACTTTGCGAGATTCACTTGGATACGAATGAAGATTTGCTGATCGGGCCGGGCTGTTGTTTCGCTGCGATTTGCGGGAATGACTTGATCCGCGCTCATGTCCCGATGCTTGCCGACGCCTGTAATCAGGTCGGCAGTCCGCAGATTCGAAATATTGCGACGATCGGCGGAAATATTTGTAACGGGGCCGTCAGCGCGGATTCGGTCCCCGCGCTGATGGTTCTCGACGCGATGTTGGAGCTGACCGGAGCCGACGGATCCCGCGTGGTCCCGATTCGGGAATTTCATACCGGCCCGGGAAAGACGGTTTTAAAAGCGGATTCGGAAATCCTGACCTGTATTCGGATTCCGCGCGCGAAATATACCGATCATGGCGGATGTTATCTCAAGTTCGGTATGCGCAACGCGATGGAAATCGCCACGCTCGGCTGCGCGGTTAACGCCGCGCTGACTCGGGACGGGACGATCCGTGATTTTGCGATCGCTTTCGGCGTCGCCGCCCCGACGCCGCTGCGCTGCCCTGAAGCGGAAGCGCTGATGGTCGGGAAAAAAGCGACGCCGGCGTTGATTCGCGAGCTGCGGAAGGCGGTCCTGCTCGAGACGCGGCCGCGCGACAGCTGGCGGGCGTCCAAAGAATTGCGGCTGCAACTGATTCAGGAGCTAAGCGAACGCGCGACGGTTCAGGCTATTGAAAATTGCGGAGGTGAGATTCATGTTTAAAACGGTCCGAATGACAGTCAACGGGAAAGCGGTCGAATTGGCCGTCGACGAACGGGAAAGCTTGACGGATACGTTGCGCGAGCGGTTGGGATTGACGAGCGTTAAGAAGGGCTGCGAAGTCGGCGAGTGCGGCGCTTGTACGGTTTTAATCGACGGCGTTTCGAAAAACAGCTGTATTTATCTTACCGTTTGGGCGGACGGACATGAAATCATCACGGTTGAAGGAATTCGCGGGAAAAACGGGCTGCTCCATCCGGTTCAGCAGGCGTTTGTGGATGAAGCGGCGATTCAGTGCGGTTTCTGCACGCCGGGACTGATCCTGACCGGGGTGGAGCTGGTTAATAGCGGTAAAAAATATTCGCGCGCCGAGCTGCGCGAGCGTATCTCGGGTCATCTCTGCCGCTGCACCGGGTATGAAAACATTTTACGCGCGTTGGAGAAAGTCGTCGGGTCGGAAAGCGATTGACGGGCGCGTGTGAAATATAGAAGCGAGCGTGTCTCAAAACAAATTCTATCGTAACGAAATTGACCCGCTTATTTGTCAGCGCATTGAGGACTCCCGAGACCTTTGGCCGAATGGGGGCCGATCAATGCGCTGACTTTGAATCATTTTATGCGGCGGAGGAACTTTCAGCCGGAAATCCCCTCCGCCACGTCATCCGTCCTGTTTTCGGATCATTCGCAAAAGCCCCAGCATCACTCATTCTAAAATAGAAAGAAATGTTTTGACAATATGCTCAAGAACATTTTTGAATCCCGATTTTTGTGACGGCTCCGTCCGGTTTTTGCCGGAATTTCAGCGGCGAGGATGAGACGGTTCAGTTTTCGAACTGTTATCGGGTTTTATCGTGATTCTGAACGGTATGATACGACAGGTTACTTTTGTCACTTGACGCGGACCGTCGGCCTAAGTATGGTTTATTAGGTTAAGATAACGCGCGGCTGATTCGTAAGCGTTATCGATCATATTTCACTCTGAGCCGAAAGGACAACAGACATGAAGATTTCCGCGTTCCCGAAATGCTATATGGACGAATTATCCGTCGATCGGACAATGACGATTTTTGATTGGATTGAACGGTCGAAAGTTTTGGGCGCCGAGGGATTGGAGATGTACGAGGGGTTCTTCCTGAATTTTGAGGATGCGTATATCGATTCGGTCGGCGAGGCGATTCAAAAAGCCGGATACGCGATGCCGATGATGTGCGCTTCGCCGAATTTTACCGCGCCGGATCCCGACGAGCGCAAGCGATGGGTTGATCATGAAGCCGAAATGATTCGCGTGACGCGCCGTTTAGGCGGTCCGAAAGCTGCCTGCCGCGTCCTGAGCGGACAGCGGTATCCGAACGTTTCCAGGCAGGAGGGCGTCGCGTGGGTGGTGGAATGTATTAATGCGCTGCTGCCGGTAGCGCGGGAATACGACGTTGTTTTGGCGATGGAAAATCATTATAAGGACGGTTACTGGAAATACCCCGAATTTGCGCAGAAGGCGGACGTTTTTCTTGAAATCGTGAACCGTATTGACGATACGGAATATTTCGGCGTTCAGTATGATCCGTCGAACGCGATCGTCGCCGGCGAAGATCCGATTGAACTTTTGAAAAAGGTATTGCCGCGGATTAAGACGATGCATGCCAGCGACCGTTTCTTGCTGCCCGGAACGACGTTAAAAGAACTTCAGCAGGCGGACGGTACGGTCGGGTACTTCGACAAACTCCAACACGGCGTAACCGGCAAGGGATTGAACGATTATGACGCGATTTTCAGCCTGCTTTCCGGATCGGGCTATAACGGCTGGGTCAGTATCGAAGACGGAATCCACGGGATGGACGAGATGCGCCAGTCGATCGATTTCCTGAAATTTATGCGCGATAAATATTACGGCAATCCATCGTCCCCGAATATCTCATCGGTTCGGTAAATACGCGTATTTGTCATGATTTCGGAATCGTTTCGGTGAAAGAACAGGAGAAAAATAAGATGATGAAAGCTTTAGTATACGAAGGCGCTTACAAAATGTCGCTGCGGGAAGTTCCAATTCCGGTTCCGGCGGAGAACGACGTTTTGGTTCGCGTTCGGTCGGTCGGCATCTGCGGCTCCGACGTTCACGGATTTCGCGGCACGACGGGACGGCGGAAGCCGCCGATTATCATGGGGCATGAATTCAGCGGCGTGGTCGAGGCGGTTGGCGGCGGCGTAAAAAGTTGGAAGCCCGGCGACCGCGTCGTTTGTAATCCTTTGTTAACTTGCGGGGTATGCGAAGGCTGTTCGTCCGGTTTCCCGAATATCTGCCAGGACCGTCATTGCCTGGGCGTCGATCTGAACGGCGCATACGCCGAATTCGTAAACGTCCATGAGCGTATGGTCTACCGTCTGCCGGACTCGATGACGTTCGATCAGGGGTCGTTGGTCGAGCCGCTGGCGGTCGCGATGCGCGCTGCCAATCAGACCGATTTCCTGCTCAGCGATACGGTCGCGATTATCGGCTGCGGAACGATCGGGTTGCTGACGATGCTCGCCGTGCGGATGAAAGGCGCGGGCGAGATTATCATGATCGATACGAACGATCATCGGCTGGCATTCGCTAAAAAATTGGGCGCGGATCATGCGCTGAATTCTCAATCTGCCGACGCGGTCGAGGCGGTTCGGAAGCTGAGCGGCGGGAAAGGCGTTTCCGCGGCGATTGAGGCGGTCGGAATTTCCGCTACCGCGAATTTATCGCTGCTGATCGCGAAAAACGGCGCCCGCGTAACCTGGATCGGAAATTCACAGCCTGAAATTACGGTCAATATGCAGCAAATCGTGACGCGCGAGTTGAAAGTTGCCGGAACGTACGGTTTCGCGGGAGAATTCGCTGCCGCGCTCGACGCGATCCGTTTGGGAAGGATTGATCCGCTTCAGCTTATCGAGAAAGAAACCAACTTAGCGGAAGCGGCTGAATTGATCGGCGATCTGGCGAACGGCGCTTCAAATTTTGTAAAAGTCATTGTAAAATTTTAGTACGTTACGCATCGTTATGTCCGATATGGCGCTATGACGCTATGGATTCCGCTTCCGGGCGGAATCCGTTTTAGAATTATGAACAATAAAAATAAAAGGAGTAAGATATGAAGAAGCTTTGTTTGTTAATTGTTCTTGTTTTGTTGCTTGCGAGTATGACCGCGGCCATCGCTCAAGATAAGCCGTTCGCGGGCCAGACGATTCGCGTCGTTTTGGCGAATCATGCGTGGACGGACGCCGTCGCTCCGATTCTATCCCGGTTCGAAGAGGAAACCGGGATCAAAGTCGAATGGGAATCTTACGGCGAGGAGCAGCTGAACCAGAAATTGACGACCGAATTTATCGCCGGAAAAGCCGGAATCGACGTTTTCATGACCCGTCCGCTTCAGGAAGGCGCGAACATGGAAATGAACGGTTGGTATCAGGACTTAAAGGACTACGTGTCGAAAGATGCCGAATATGATTTTGAAGATTTCACGGAAGCTTCGCGATCCGCGGTGACCTTCAACGGTACGATTACCGCCATCCCGCTCGTTACGGAACAGGAAATTCTCTATTATCGGAAGGATATTCTGGAGGAAAAGGGGATCGCCGTTCCGACGACGATGGAAGAGCTTTATGCCGCGGCCGAAGCGCTGAACGATCCGGATAACGACTTTTACGGTTTTGTCGCCCGCGGTCAGCGGAGCCCGCTCGTGACCCAGCTTTCGGCGTATATCTACAGTTATGGCGGCGACTGGTTTGACCGCGATACGTATACGGCGACGTTAAACACGCCGGAAACGCTCGCCGGGATTGAGATGTACAGCAATTTGTTGAGAAATTTCGGCCCTCCGGGCGTTCTGAATATGCACTGGGCGCAGTGTATCGGGATTTTTAACGAGAAGAAAGTCGCCCTCTATACCGACGCTTCTTCGCTGTACCCGAATCTCCTTGACCCGACGAAATCGGACGTCGCCGACGTGACCGGCTGCGCGGTATTTCCGGCCGGACCGGAAGGCTCGGTCAGCTATGATATTACTGCCTGGGGTCTGGCGATGTACGGCGAGTCGGAAAATAAAGACGCTGCGTGGGAGTTTATCCGTTGGGCGACGAGCCGCGAAAACTCGCTTTATATCCAGGGCGAAAAGGCGCAGCAGTTGGCGCGGACTTCCGTTTGGGCCGATCCCGAGGGGATAAAATCGTTCCCGGCGGATTGGGCCGCCGCGGTCGCCGGTACAATTAACGCGAAAAGTTATGACCGGCCGTTAATTACCGCGGTTACCGAAGCGCGCGATATTATCGGCGGCGTTGTCGTAACCGCGATCGAAGGCGGCGATTTCGAGGCTGTCGCCGATGAGGCGAACGCTCAGTTCCAATCGCTTTTGGATCTCGAAAAATAAATTTGATAACGATAAGAATCCCTGAGATTTTCAGGGATTCTTATTTTTCGGATTTGGCCGATTGGCCCTTACGAACGAGTTCGATCGATTCGCAAGGAGGTCAGTTTTTCGTTTCATTACGCTTTCGCAGGGGGCGCGCATGCTATCACGGTGGATAGACCGACATGAAAAATGGGTTTTTACGTTCCCGTCGCTGTTTTTTGTCGTTATCATGATGGTTTTCCCGTTGGGTTATACGATCTGGAATTCGATGACGAATTGGACGCTGACGGCGAAAACGCCGACCGCTTTTATCGGATTCCGCAATTATGTTCAGATGTTCGCGGAGGATCCGCGTTTCCTTCAGTCAATCGTCAGAACGTTTGCGTTTACGATCGGGAGCCTGATTTTTCAAATGATCGTCGGCGTCGGCGCGGGAATCTTGATCGATTCAAAGGAATACCGCGGTCGGAAAATCCTGAACTCGATTTTACTGCTGCCGATGATGGCGACGCCGGTGGCGGTGGCGATGGTTTGGCTGCTGATCCTTGAACCGACGACCGGCGTGGCGAATTATTTATTAAAACAGATCGGGCTTCCGGTTTCAAAGTTTTTATCCGGCACGAATACGGTTATCCCAACGTTTATCTTAATTGATACCTGGGAGTGGGCGCCGTTGATAACGCTGATAACGCTGGCGGGATTGGCTTCTCTTCCGCATGATCCGTTCGAGTCGGCGAAAGTCGACGGCGCGGGTCCGCTCCAGGTCGTCTGGCATATTACGCTGCCGATGCTTGTCCCGACGATCAGCGTAGGCGCGCTGCTGCGCTTTATCGATTGTTTCAAGACGTTCGATATTATTTATACGATGACGACCGGCGGCCCCGGATACGCCTCCGAAACGATTAATATCTATACCTATCAGAACGCGTTTTATTATTTCAAATTCGGTTACGCTTCGTCGATGCTGGTTATTTTCTTCGCGATTGTGTTAGGGACGGTATTGTTCGTAACCTATACGCGGAAGAAGCTGGAGGTGTAACGTGACGCAAAAAATCAGAAAATGGGTCGGGAACGCGGTTTATTTCGCGATCGTTTTTCTGCTGCTGATGTTGTTTCTCAGTCCGTTCCTGTGGATGGTTTATTGTTCGTTTAAAACGCCGATCGAACTTTCAAAGCTGCCGGTGAATTGGCTGAAAGGTTTGACGCTGGATAATTACAATAAAGTTTTCGTTCAGCAGAATTTCTTCAAGTTCATTAAAAACAGCCTGATCGTCGCCGGCGGATCGACGATTTTCGGATTGATTCTCGGGTTGCCGGCCGCGTTCGCGATCGCCCGTCATAGCATGAAGAAAGCTTCGATGCTGATTCTGGTTTCGAGAATGATGCCCGGAATTACGTTCCTGCTGCCGTTGTATATTATGTTCCGGCAGATCGGGATTGTCGATACGTACCTGTCCTTGATCCTTTCGCATATGCTGACCGGTCTTCCGTTTATTATTTGGCTGATGACGCCTTTTTTCGAGAGTATCCCGAAAGACCTGGTCGAAGCCGCGATTGTCGACGGCGCCGGCTCGATGACCGCTTTCCTGCGGGTCGTTTTACCGCTCTCGGTCCCGGGAATCGTTACGGCGTCGATCCTTTCGTTTACGTTTTCATGGAATAACTTCATGTTTTCGATCGTTTTGGCGACGAATAAGACGCGGACCGTTCCGGTCGCGATTTATAATTTCATATCGTACGCTTCGATCGATTGGGGCGGGTTAATGGCGGCCGCTACCGTGATTACGATCCCGATCCTGATCCTGGCGATTACGACGCAGCGGTACGTGATCCGCGGCATGACGGCAGGCGCGGTAAAGGGCTGACGCCGCGGATTCCGTTGTTGGAAACCGTTAAACGAAAAACGACACGTTTGATCGTGTCGTTTTTATTTGCGGGAGCGACGGGATTTGAACCCGCGATCTCGGCCTTGACAGGATCAACCTTGTTCGCCTAATTTGTTTGTCGAAACAAAAGCAGTATTAGCGGCGGTATGCAAGGCTGAAACAGGCGGAAACTACACCTATTTCATCTCGGCCAACGATCCTCTCTATTTGGTAACGTAGGTAAATTTCCTCCTGCGCTGTCAAGATACCAGTATGCAGTGGTTGAAACATCGTCCTGTCGTTCAAAGAGACCACTGAAATTCACGCCGATTTGTTGAAGGGTTATTCGGATATTTTCGGAAAAAAGGATCGGATCCGGAATGTGAAACCGATACAATCCGCGCATCGGCGGGGCGTCGTCGTTATGATAGGGGTTGTGGAGTTTTGTATCGTTGGCGCTGTAAAACGGATAGCCTAAAAATGGCGTACTATAATTTATTTCTACAGTGCGGTTGTCAATTTGTTTTGCGAAACTCCATGAACCGCCGAAATAATCTTCGGTACCCGTTCCGCAAATCGTCGGATATTCGATATCGCCGTCAATATAAAATTTGAATTCGCCTTCGCCCCACCAATAACGCTCAAGTGTAGATAACGCCAAGTACGTGCCGACATACTGTCCTTTTCCTATGACGTTATCCAGAATTGTAAAATCTTTGCCTTTTTCCGTGATGCGTTCTCTTCTCCACTGCGCATGAAAGTATCCGAAGTTTTCGGGAAGTTTTTCAGTAATCAGATAGTCGATCTGATAGAAAAATCCATTGATGTCTTCCGGATGTTGGTTTTCCACGACGATTTTCGCTTTTTCGCGAAAAGGCATCGGAAAATAACAATTCATTCCTCTTGTCGGACAAACGACGATCGGTAATGAATTGACAATCGTCTCCGTAGCAAAACCACAGCAGAAAAAATCACCCAACGGAGAAATTACGGCCGGTATTTCTTCGTTGTCCCAATAGATTTTTAAAATCAAATCACGCAAAACGTAGCGATTTGCGTCGGACGTTCGATCGGGAATTGTTATCCAAATATGCTGAATCATACCGGAACCGGTAATTTCAGCAATGGTCACCGATGAATTTCTTTTTAGATTTATGCAAGGCTTGCCTTTTCTTGATGGTCCTAACGCGCTTGCCGCTATGCCTCCGCGCCCTTTTTCGCCTTTCGGGTTTTCAGCGGTAATCGCTCGCGATTTCCCATCTTGTAGGATAAAGATATTGTTCAGATTGTTCATGTCGATTCTCGTTTTCTGTGGATTTTTAACCTTTAACACCTCCGGCCATGATCCCTTCCATAATCTGTTTTTGGAATATGGCGACAAAGATGATAATCGGCAGGAGAATAATCCAGCCCATGGCGCTCGTCAGATCCCACGGAACGCTGTACGCGTTGTTTCTGGGGATCGTCGTAATCGCTACGCTGAGTACTTCTATTTTTGACGCAAAGAACAGCGGCGTGAACAAGTCATTCAGGCAGGAAATGAAATTAATGATGCTGATCGTTGCCAGTCCCGGCCTGAGAATCGGAAGAATTATCAGGAAAAATTTTTGGAAAAAGTTGCATCCGTCTACTTCGGCGGCTTCTTCAATCGTAATCGGGATTTCGTTAAAAAAACCGGTTAGAATGACGACGCTGAAAGGTATTAACGTGCTCGTGTACAAAATGATTAATCCGGGAAACGTATCGATGAGGTTGGCTCGGCGAATAAAATCATACAACGGTCTCGCGGTCACGATCGGCGGAATCAAAGACGTTGCCAATAAACAAGCGAAAGCGACGGATAGTCCTTTTGACGAATAACGGTTAAACGAATAGGCTGCGAAAGTGCAGACAATTGTTGACAGAACGAGGGATGCGAACGTGATAATCAGCGTGTTTTTGATTTTCTCCCCGATTTTTAACGTTTGGAACAGGCGTTGATAGTTTGAGAGCGTCGGATTTAAGGGGATGTAATTGATCGGAGAGCTAAAAAGTTCGCCGGAGGGCGTTATTGACGACGTAAAAACCCAGGCAATCGGGAATAGGATGACGACCGCGATCAACGCAGCGAGGATCCAAATATACGAACGTCTGAATTTAATGAGTAATTTGTTTTGCATTTTTTTCTCTCTACTTATTTCCGATTCTTCTCAGCGCCGCAAGGTTAATTCCCGCTACAATCGCCATCATGATGAAAAGTATTACGGAAATTGCCGAGGCGTAGCCGGGATTTAAATTATTGAACGCTTCCAACATGATCCGATAACTTAATAAAGTCGTCGAATCACCCGGTCCGCCCGATGTCATCGCGTATACCAAATCGAAGCTGGTTATTCTCCAAAGGATAAAGAAAATACTTTGAGCAAGTAACGTTTTGGCGATATTCGGCAGTGTAATACTGAAGAAAGTTCGAAAAGCGCTTGAGCCGTCTATTTTTGCGGCTTCGTATATTTCTCCGGGAATAAACTGCAGCGCGGCTAAAACCAGGATGGCGAAAAACGGTATGTCTTTCCACATATCGACTAAAATGACCGCGGCTCGCGCCGGACCTGTGCTGACTAACCAATCAAAACGGAAAGTCGGGAAAAAACGTCTGATTAAGTCGTTGATCAGCCCGAATTGATCGTTAAATGCCCATCTGGCTGCGATTCCGGCGACGACCATCGGCATTGCCCACGGAATAAGGACGATCGTTCTTAAAATTTGCTGGTCTCGGAATTTATAGTTAAGCACGAGTGCGAGA
>JASBYO010000021.1 GCA_029983925.1 Flexilinea sp. | reverse complement strand
GATCGGTTCGATAATAATCGGTCCTTCTTCAGTCCAGATTGGCTCAATAATGATCGGTTCTTCTTCCGTTGCGGTCGGCTCGATAATAATCGGTTCTTCCTCGACGATATTAATAACGACGCCTTCAATATCCTTTTCCGGCAAATTTTCTATAAAATCTCTGATTTCCTTTTGATCCGAGAATAACGGCTGATCCGGATTGTTATCGTTCAGGAATAGCGACGATAATGACCAGAGGTTGGTCAACTCAAACGGGATCGCTCCTGATAACGTATTCCCGGATAGGTCCAGGCTTGTCAGCGCGCTCATGGATCCGACCGCGGACGGGATCGCGCCGTCAAGTCCCGGCGTCGGATCGATCTGCCATTCCGGAGGAAAATATAAATTCGCTTCACATTGCCCTAAATCCGGGCGTTCGCTTAGATCGCGCTGTTTTTCCTCAGTCAGCTTATTGTCGGCCAGGGTAAGCGCGCGCAGCATCGGAGCTGAAATAAAATCCGGGATAGGTCCGGTCAGCAGATTCTCGGACAACTCGATCACCTCGATTGTCGGCAGCTGGAGTAATTTTTCCGGGACCAAACCGCGCAAAAGCAGGCCGTTCAAACGAACTTCGCGCAGGTTCGTCAGATTCGCGATCGCAGGCGGAATTTCGCAAAAATAATCAACATCCTCAAATTCGATCCGAACGATGCGCTCATATTCACAAGCGACGCCCTCCCACCCGCAAACGTCGTAATTTTCAGCGAACCAACCGGAATCCTGGCGGCCGATTTCAGTCATGTCCGAATATATCGCGGCTAAGGCTTCGAGGTCTTCAGGGGTGACGCCGTAATATTCCGGCGTATCGTCGAACAGCTCTTCGCCGACGAGGTTTTCGTCAAATTCGATTTGCACCGGCGGGATTTCGACGAAATCTTCAGGATTAAGTAATCCGTCCAGTTCATCCTGGGCGCTAACAGATAATACCGCCGAAAGCATCGCCGCGGCGGCAAAAAGCGTCGATAGTAATCTCTGGTATTTGCGTTGATTGATGTTCATGTCTTTGAATCCTGCTTTCTTATAAGAATCAATCCCTTCTAATATTGTACCTGAGGAATAAACGGATATTTTAGTATAAGACGCCGGATCTCCGTATAAAGTTCCGAAAAATTTCGCTTGGCCGACCGCGGGCGCGGCGATTTTCCCGGTTTTCAGATTGATGCGGGTATACTTTGAAAAGAATCGAAGACTTATGAAACGTTTGACCGAAATTCAAAATCGAGTTGCGAAGGCGCCGCTGAGCAAAAGCTTATTTGTCGAGGGGCTGCCCGGGTGCGGGAAAACGACGGCGGCTTGCGCGCGGCTGGCGCGTATGCTCGCGGCCCAGCGCGCCGGGAAACGTACGCTGGTTTTTACGCCGGTCGCTTCCGCGGGCGAAGCGTATCGTTCCGTCGTCACGGAAGATGGACGGCGCGGATGGGTAACGACGTTTAACGGTTTTGTTCAGCATAATTTGAACCTGTTCTGGCCGTTGATCGCTGCGGAAGCCGGGTTCCCGAAAGCGGCGACGGCTCCGCTTTTCCTGACGATTGAAACCGCGCAGGTCGTGCTGCAATCGGTCGCCGAGCCGCTATGGGTAAGCGGCGCTTTTAATGCGCTGCAATGGACTTTGAGCCGCTTTTTGAATCAAACGACGATGGCGATGCACAAAATGGCGGCGGCGGGAATCCCGTTTCGAAGCTATGCGGAACGGATGCGTTCCAGTTGGAGCGGCGACGGCGCGATCCTGCCCGTTTTTGATCTGGTTCAGCGATTGGGCGAGTCGTTTAAAGAAATATGCCGGACGGATAATATGCTCGATTACGCGCTTCAGCTCGAAATTTACCGGGAGTTTTTAGCGCCGAAAGAATCTTACCGGCGTTGGCTTCGGGACCAGTTCCAATTTTTTATCCACGACAATGTCGAGGAGGATATCCCGCTCGCGCATGAGTTCGGCGCGGCGCTTCGGGAATCGACGGAATCCGGGACGTTTATCTGCGACGAATTGGGCGGCTTTCGATCCTTTATGGGCGGGGACCCGGAATCGGCGAAACGATTGCGCTCGGACGGCGTTACGTCGGTTTCGCTGAACGAATCGTTTGTCTGTTCGAAAAACGTTGAAGCCCTGGCGAAGGTCGTCAACGACGTATTTTATCCGGCGGAAGATCTGAAAGGAGAGCCGCGCGAAGCCTACCGCTTCAGTTTGACGCGTTATTATCCGCGCATGATCAAAGATGCCGCCCGTGATATCGCGGCGCTGGTTCATGGGCAGGGCGTTAGCCGGGATGAAATCGTGATCGTCGCGCCGCTTGTATCCGACGTGATGTATACGCTGTTCGAACGCGAACTGCGTCAGCAGAATATCGAAACTTTCGCGTTTCGCGCTTCTCGCGGATTCGCCGCCGAGGTCGATTCCCGTTGTCTTTTGACGCTTTTGGCTCTTGTCCATCCAGACTGGGGGTTCCCGGTCCGGATCCTCGATCTGGCTCAGATGATCCGTTATTTTATCCCGTTGATCGATCCGCTCAGGCTTCAGCTCTTTTTAGTCAAGGCGTTTGAGATCGACGAAGACGGCGGGCGCTCCGCGTTTACGCCCGTTCGATCGCCTGATATTCCCGAGAAATATACGCGCGAATGTTCAAGCGCGTTTTTAGACGCGTTCGATACCCTCGCCGTTTGGATTCTCGAAAATCGCGATACGGAATTTCCGCCGGATCGGACGATGGCGGATTTTTTTCATGATGTTTTGACGCGGCCCGGATTCGCCGCGAGCGGAACGGTTCCCGACGCGTTTCCGCTCGGTTTTATCCGGATGATCGAATCGCTGAAAAAGTACCGCCGCGCGATGGAAGCGCTTCCTGAGGGCCGTCTGACCTGGCCGATGTACATGAAAGCGGTGGCGGAAGGTATGGTTTCGGCCACGTATCATGACGCGGCGTCGGTTCAGCCGCGGGATTCGCTCCTGATTTCGCTGGCGGGCGGATTTATCGGTTTGAACCGGCCGTTCCGATACCAATTTTGGCTCAACGCCGGATCGCCGAGCTGGTGGGAACGGATTCAGGGCACGCTGACGAACGACGCTGTGCTGTCGCGGTCATGGCAGGTTGGGGAAATCTGGGACGATATGAAAAAATACGAACGCAATCAGGCGGAGATGCGCCGCCTCGTCTTATCGTTATTGGCGCGCTGCGGAGAACGGGTTTACGTTTATGCGAGCGAATTGAACGAGTCCGGGCTGGATCAGAAATCGAACCTTCTGTACCTGTTTGCCGAGTTGAGCGCGCGTTTCCAAACGCGGATCACGCCCGATTACCTGATCCGGAAGAAAGAAGCCGATCCTGAGGAACCGGAACTCTGGGACGAGAATTGGTTCAACGCGACGGCAGGGAACGGATCATGAAGTTTATCCCGCGCAAAGCTCAAGCCGAAATTCTCGCCTACGAGAGCGGAACGTTAGGCGTTTCCGCCGTTCCCGGAAGCGGAAAGACGCATACGCTTGCCATGCTGGCGGCAAAACTGGCTGAAAAAATGATCGGTTTGACGAATCATGCGATGATTCCCGGGACGGAACCGGTCGTTTTAGTCGTAACGTTTTCGAACTCGGCGGTTAATAACTTTAAAGCGCGAATCGCGGGTTTGATGGTCGAACGCGGGTTAGTCCCGGGCGTCGGCTATGAAGTTCGAACGCTGCATTCAATGGCGGCGGAGATTGTCCGCGCCGGCGGCGAGAAATTGGGGCTGGATCCGGAGGCGACGATTATCGACGCGTTCACGTCCGAATATATTCTCTGGAAGATTGTCGGCCGTTTGCCGGAAGAACGGATGAGAGCCGTATTCGATTCGATCAGCTCCCCGAAATTAGAGGCGAATTATCTGACCCGGAAGTTTACCGAATCCTGGCCGGATAAATTTACGTTAATCTGCCAATATGTTATCAAGCGGGCAAAAGATATCGGGTTATCGGAATCGAGGCTCAGCGAAGCGATTTCGGAATCGGGCGCGGCGGACGATTTCCGGCTTTTGGCGCTGATTTCCGAAGTCTACGAAGCGTATCAGGCGCAATTATCCGCTTATCCGGGATACGACTACGAGGATTTGATGGCGTACGCCTATCGGATCCTGAGTTCCGATCCGGTATTTTTAAATCGGATGCGCGCGCGCTGGCCGTATATTCTCGAAGACGAGGCTCAAGACAGCTCGGAAATCCAGGAAAGAGTCTTAAAGCTGCTGAGCGGCGATAACGGGAATTGGGTACGCGTCGGCGATCCGAATCAGGCGATTAACGTTTCGTTTACGACTTCAAATCCGGAATTTCTAAAGAACTTTTTGAAAGTCGCCGATCGTACGGTCGATTTGGATTGTTCCGGCCGTTCGACGAAATCGATCTTAAGCTGCGCGAACCGGCTGATCCGTTGGACGGAGGAGGCGCATCCGATCATATCGATGCGCGGCGCGCTGACGCGGCCGTATATTCATTTAACCCCGAAAAACGACGCCAGCCCGAATCCCCCCGACCAGCCGCAACGCGTTATTTTCGACCCGAAGCCGTATCGTTCCGACGAGGAAATCGCGGCGATCAGCAAGCTGGCGATCCGTCACGCGCAGCTGAACCCGAAGGAGACGATCGCGATTTTAGCGCCGACGAACGAGCGCGGCTTGAAATTCTCGGAGCTTATCCGTGAAAGCGATATCGAGGCGATTGAATTTCTAAAATCGACGGTTCAGGATCGCGATACGGGGAATATTCTGGCGGCGATTTTTAAATGGCTGGCGCGTCCGCGCGTTATGAAGAGCCAGTTTACCGATTTATTTAAGCTCCTGATGAGCCGTCCGAAAGAGCTCGATTTTTACTTGGACGAATCGGGGCAGGCGCAGGCGATGAAAATATTGGGGAAGTTTCGTCAGGATAAGGTCGTCGATTTCTTCTATCCTGAATCTGAGCGCGAATTCGAAGACCGGCTGCGCGCGGTCGGCGCGGAAGAAATCGTTTTCCAGACGTTGATCCGGATCCGCGAACTGGCGCGGAAGTGGCTGGAATCGCGCTGTTTGCGGATTGACCAGTTGGTTTTATTGATTGCGCAGGATATTTTTGTGGATCCGGTCGACTTAAGTATCGCGAACCGATTGGCGCGCGCCGTTCTACGCGTGACGCAATCCGATCCGACGCTGACGTTCGACGATATGGCGCAGCAGATTATCGAAGCGGCGGAACGTCCGGAGGTCAGCTCTTCCCCGGGGGGCGAAGAGGCGGATTTTGATCCGAATCTTTATCGCGGGAAAATCGTGGTAACGACCTACCATAAATCCAAGGGATTGGAATGGGACCAGGTTTTCCTGACTTCTTTAAATAATTATGATTTCCCGATCGGACGCGCGTATCGCGAAGAAGGCTATTCCGAATCCTACCGTTCTCAAGTTTATTACGCGCGCGGCGCGATGGACGTTCAGTCGGAAGCAATAGAGCAGATGGAATGCCTTTGCGCCGATCCGCCGCGGGTTTATTACGAGGGCGCCGCGACCGGGAAAAACGCCGACAGCTACGCCGCCGAGCGGCTGCGTCTGCTTTTTGTCGGAATTACGCGCGCGAAAAAAGGGTTGTATTGTTCCTGGAATGTCGGGAAGCTGCGTAAGCCGATGGTCGAGGCGATACCGGTTCGCTCGATCCGAACGCTCCTGAGCGAAGAAAGAAAGGGAGGGGAACGGGCGTCATGACCGAGTTCAGCGCGTCGCAGGTGGAAGCTTTTTTGAGCTGCCGCCGGAAGTACTATTACGGATCGTTAGTCCGATTAAACTGGCCGGCGCCGTTTGACCGAAATTTTCAAAAAGCGGAAGCGCTGACGGCGTTAGGCCGCGATTTTCATCTGGCGGTTCAGCGCGTTATCCAGCGTATTCTTACGATTGATGAAGCGATTCAAACGAATCAGGGCAGGGTTAAAATATGGCTGGAACAGTTCAGCCGGACGATCGCGCTCCCTTCAGACGGCGCGGTTTACGCGGAACTGCCGCTGACGATGGCGATCGGGGAAGATCTTTGGAACGGAAAGATCGATTCGTTAGCGGTTTCCGGCGGGCGGGCGACGATTTATGACTGGAAGACGACGCGCCGTCCGGGAAAACGAAGCGATTACGCCGAAGCGGCGCAGACGCGGCTTTACCGCGCGCTGGCGGTCGCGAACCGGGACGCGCTTGGAATCGCCCCGAACCGTCTTCCTGATATTGAAATGATTTATTGGTTCGCGAACTTTCCGGATGATCCGATTCGGTTTACCTATTCCGAATCGGCGTACGCCGAAGACTTAGCGGCGTTGACCGCGCTGGCGGCCGAGATGCGTTCGACGAATGAAGCCGATTATCCGCGGACTCGGGATGCGAAAACTTGCGCCTGGTGCCGCTATCGGACATATTGCCGGCCTTCTTCCGTCGCGCTTGAATTTGACGAAGAAGATTTTGAGCCGGCCGCTGACGATTTGATGACGATTGCGGATTTTGAATGATCCTATGCGTCGGCTTCGCGCTTTGCGGCGTTTTGAGGCGGTTTGCCGAACGGATATTAAGATCGTTTCAATTTTTAAATCAAACGCGGATTGTCAACCCCATAAAATTTGATCCTGCGATGGAAAAAGGGCAAGACAGTGTAGACGGAGAGAAAATCCCTGCTGAAAATTTTCTCTCTTTCTTACGGTAAACTTCCAAGCCGGGGGATTGAGACCCGCTGCGATCGAAGCGTATGCGGGCGGGGGATCGGATTCGCCGCCGATTGAGTAAAAAGGTGTCTTAAAACGAATCTTATTGCGATAGAATTCGCCGCTCCTTTTTCGTGGCTATGGATCGACCCCTGCCCATCCCGACGCGCTTAGGCGCCGGAGCCGCCGACTTTGAATCATTTTATACGGAGGAGGGGCTTTTCTCAGCCGAAAATCTTCTCCTCCGCTGCGCCGTCCGCTCCTGTTTTCGGGTCATTCACAAAAGCCGCAGCGCCGCTCCCGCTGAATCAGAAAGAAAATATTCTCAAGAATATTTTGGAATTCCGACTTTTAGGACGGCCTCTTTGCGGTACTTTCTTAGGATAGACCTTTTTAGCCGGCTTGTTTACAGTTTGACTAAAAATCGGCTTTGAACAATACCGCGCGCGCGGTTATATAAATAAAGTAAATGACGATGAGATAAAGGCTGACCTTTTTCCCGATTTTCCCGTTCGCTTTCAGTAAGATCAACCACAGAATCGCGCCGCTGACCGTCTCCCAGGGCAAATCCCAAAGAACGAGCGGACGCGGAACGGCGTATCCGGAAATTAACGCGCCGCCGCCGATCGCGACGAGCGGATTGACGATATTCGAGCCGACGAGCGTCCCCAAGGAAATACCGGCCTCTTTCTTTTGGATTCCGATGACGGCGGTCGTGAATTCAGGGAGCGCAGAAGCTAAACCGAGCGTGATCACGCCGATTAAAGATCCGGCGATCCCGGTCTGATTAACGATTCGTTCGGTTAATTGGAGGACGATTGAGGCTGTCCCGATCGTCAGCAGCAGCATCAATATCGATATGAAGATATCGCGAACGACTTCTTTCGTATTGCGCGGGATGCCGTTGGCGATTTCCTGATCCTGGATCTGATTTGCGTCTTTGCTGTAAAATTTGCGTTCGTCCTGGTATAGGTAAAAGCTGTACAGGATAAACATTCCGAAAAGGATCGCGCCGTCGATTCTCGAAAACGTCCCGTCCCAACCCAGAATCAAACAGAGTACCGTCGTTCCGACCATCGGGATCATATTTTTCCAGACGAAATAGCGACGGTAGGTCAGCGATCCGGCGATCCATACGACCAAACCGAAGATCAGCGTCTGCTGAACGACGTCCGAGCCGATATTTGAGCCGAGTACGATCGCCGATCCGGTCTGATAATCGAGCCCGTCGGTGAGGATTCGAAAAGAAGCGGTATAATGCGAGACGATTTCAGGCAGCGAGGTCGCGAGCGATACGACAGTCATGCCCATGAACGTGCTGGACAGATCGAAGTAGGCCGCGATTCCGATTAATTTCGTGACGGCATGATTACTGGCGAGAACCATGACGATTAGAGCGACGATTCCGATGATAATTGCTAAACTCATTGATTCAGGTACAAAATACATTTCCCTTTTCTCCTTCGTGTTAACGAGAATGGATTATAAGATCGTTAATTTCGAAGGAACCGTTCAGAAACGTCCGAATATGACAAGCGGGGACCGAATTTACAAAAAGTTCTATAATTAAAAAATATAGAACAGGAAGCGGTCCGCATATTAAATATGAAGCCGGCATATCGTTACCGATAAGCGCTTCAGGATAAAATAAAAAGATTCCCGTTAACGCCAACGCGTTAAACGGGAATCTTTGCCGGCTTTTTCGGCGGACTAATCTTTGACGATCAGATCGACAATTTTCATCGGATTGCTGCCCTTGAGTTCGACTAAACCGTGATTGCTGAGGTGCAGTTCCGGGATAACGATCAGCCCGATCAGGCTCATCGTCATCTCGATCGATTCGCTTTCGGCGCCGGCCTTTTTCAGCGCGGCCTCGATCGCGTTCAGTTTCGGCGCGGTTTCTTCGATTGATTCAAGGCTCATCAGACCGGCTAACGGCAGCGGCAGCACCGCTTCGACTTTCCCGTCCGCGACGATTGCGATTCCGCCGTTGGCTTCGATGACGGCGTTCGCCGCCAGCGTCATGGCGCTGTCGTCCGTTCCGACGACGAGCAGGTTATGGCAGTCGTGCGAGATCGTCGACGCGTAAGCGCAGTTGGGCTTAAATTTCGTTCCACGGATGAAGCCGATCCCCTTCGGCGGGATAGCCTGATCCGGTTCATGACGATAAAAGATCGCAGCCTTGGCGAGATCTTTTGCGGCGTCGGCGACGAACCGACCTTTCGCCGGTTTCATTTCGACATGGATCTCTTTCGTGACCACGTCGCCGGGGAAAATTTCGATAACGCGCAGCGTGTGCGGATCGTCGGACGGCGCGGGAATCGCGAAATCCGCTTCCGTTCGTTTGGATAGCTTGACCGTATTGATCGCGAAATCCGGATATGGATACGGTTTCAGCTCGGCCGTCAGTTTTCCGTTTTCCGCGACAAGGACGCCGTCGGCGTAAACCTGATCGACAGTAAAGTTGATCAGATCGCTCAGGATCACGATATCGGCGGCGCGTCCCGGCGCGATCGAGCCGATATAGCGCGCTTTCTCGATGAGCTGCGCGTTGTTGAGCGTGGCCATCTGAATCGCGGTTACCGGCGGGACGCCGTTCCGGATCGCGATTCGGACGACGCGGTCCATCTGGCCCTCGCGGGCGATCGTCGCCGCGTTCACGTCGTCGGTGCAGAGGGTCATGAAACGCGTTTCCACGCCCGGATTATCGGTATAGGCGCGGATCGTATTCGGGACGTCTAGCCAGGCGGAACCGTAACGGAGCTGGCTGTAGAAACCGATTTCAGTCCGCTTACGGACTTCTTCCGCGCTGCGAACTTCATGGCAGGCGTTCATACCGGCGGCGGCGAAGGCGTTCAATCCCTGATCGAGCTCCATGGAGGAGTAATGCCCGGTCATGACGACGCCGGCTTCGTGCGATGCCTTGAGGATTTCGTGCGTCGCCGGGTCGCCGTAAATAACGCCGATGAAGTTCATCTCCTCGCCTTGAAGCTGCGCCCAGTCCTTCGCGTAGGCTTCGGCGACTTCTTTGGCATGGATCTCCGAGCCGGTATTTTCCAGTCCGGCGACGGCGGGGACGCAGACCGGCATCGCTAAATACGATTTGATCGGCAGGTCTTGCAGCGCCTCATGGAAAAGACGCACGGCTTCCAATCCGAGAACGTTGGTGATCTCATGATTGTCAGGGCAGATTGTCGTTGTCCCATGCGCGAGGCAGCCCGCCGCGAAATGGACCGGATCGACCATTGACGATTCGATATGGACGTGGGTATCGATTAAACCCGGCGCGATCCAACGCCCGGCGACGTCAATAATCTTCGTTTTGTCGTCGCTCTTGATCTTTGATCGCGCGTCTTTCCCGATATAGACGATGTAACCATGTTTGACGGCGACGTCCATGCCGGGTTGAATGGTGCCGTTGTTAACGTTGACAAGCTGTCCGTTATATAGGATGAGGTCGGCTGGAAGCCGACCCATCGCTACAGCAACCAAGTCTCTGGTTACGTTTCCTATCGGAACTCTGTTTGGATATGCTGGAGTAGACATAAGTTATTGTTTTCCTTTCTCTCCGCGGGAGTATGGCCGTCCCAGCGCGGACGGCGCACCAATATGTTTTGCTTTTGCGCTGTTCGCCCCGATAATCATGACGACTAAGGTGAAGAAATACGGGAGCATTTCAAGGAAGAATGTGTAGTTTGGATGCAGGAAGAACGGGTTCGCGACCAGCCCGCCGAACAGCGTCGCCGGGATCTTCAGGTCGAGCACGAGACGGGACAGGATCCCGAAGAAGTACGCGCCGAAAGCGCCGCGGACCGGGTTCCACTGCGCGAAGATAACCAACCCGACGCAGATCCAACCGCGGCCGTTCGTCGTTAATTCCGAGAACCAGCCGGAATAGATCGCGATACTGATCGCCGCGCCGCCGATTCCGGCCAACGCCGCGCCTAAAATCGTATATACGTAGCGTAATCCGTTGACGTTGATCCCCATGGCGTCGGCGGCTTCCGGATTCTCGCCGATCGCGCGCAGGTGCATCCCCGGGCGGGTTTTCGTCAGGTACCATTGGGCGATCGGGATCAGGACGAATCCGATATAAACCATAATGCTTTGTTTTGTGAGCGTGTAAAGTCCTTCGCCGATCCATCCCAACTCAAGCAGTTTCGGAAACGCGACGCTCGGAAGAAGCGGAACGGTCCCGACCAGGCTGGTCAAATTGGCGCCGAGAACGAGGCTGACGCCGGTCCCGACGAAGTTCGTCGCCAACCCGCTGACGACTTGATCGGCTTTGAGCGAGATACAGATGATCGCGTGCAGGATGCCGAGGATCGCGGCGGCAACCGCGCCCATCAGCAGTCCGATCCAAGGCGAACCGGATGAGGCGGAAGCGCTGTAACTGATCGTCGCGCCGAGGAGCATATAACCTTCAATCGCCAGATTCATAACGCCGGAGCGTTCGGTAAAGATCCCGCCGAGCATTCCGAAAAGCAGAACGGTTCCGCCGGCAAGGGCTGCGGCTAAAAGTTGAAAAAGTTCCATCGTGTCCTCCTTTATCCTTCAATCGCTGATTCTGACTGTTTGACGGCAATCAATCGGATTCGATAGTTCAGGAAGAAATCGAACGCGATCAAACAAACGAGAATAATCCCCTGAATCATCTTCGGGATCCCGGACGGCTGAATTTCGCGTCCGGCGATAATCAGTCCGCCGAAGAAAAGCGAAACAGGGATCGTCAGCAGCGGGTTCAGTTTCGCGAGCCAGGCGATAATGATGCCGGTTGAACCGTATCCGGGGGATATCGATCCCTGGAAGCGTTTGACGACGCCGGAAATTTCGGTCGCGCCGGCGAGTCCGGCGATCGCGCCGGAAACGAGCATGATCAAAACGACGTTCCAGGAAATATTGATCCCGGCGTAACGCGCGACTTTTCGGTTCTCGCCGATCAGTTTGATCTCATACCCCCATTTGCTCTTGTAGATCAGGATATAGATGACGATCGCGGCGACCAGCGAGAAAACCAGACCCAAATGAAGCGCCATCCCGCGCAGCTCCTTAATATTATACGTCTTGGCGATATCGGATAAGCGGATCAGGAGCGCCGCCTTCGGGAACTTTTTTGACATTTGGAAGCCTTTATCCGACCACATCCCGAACAGGAAGAAGTTGTTCCAGGCGATCGCGATATAGTTCAGCATCAGGGTCGAGATAATTTCGTTTACGTTCAGTTTTGCCTTAAGGTAACCCGGAATGAAACCCCAGAGCGCGCCGAAGATCATTCCGAAGAGCATCATGACGGGGATATAGACCCACGGGGACGAGCCTTCGGGGACGATCGGCCCGAGGACGACCAGGCTGGCGCCGAACGCGCCGAGGAAAAACTGACCTTCCGCGCCGATATTCCAAATTTTCATCTGGAACGCCAGCGCGCAGGCGGTTCCGCAAAGGATCAGCGGGATCGCTTTGGTTAACGAATCCGACAGCGCGAACCATGATCCGAACGCCGCTTTCCACATCCGGGAATAGGTATACAGCGGATCTCCGCCGACGGAGGCAATCAGGATTCCGGAAAAAATCAACGCGGCGATAACCGAAACGAGCGTTAAGACCGGCGAAAGCCATTTCGGCGCTTCATCAGTTCGTTCTTCAATTTGAATTTGAAACGGAAGTCCGATTTTTTTTGGGGAAGTACTTTCTTTTTTCATTCGTTTTCTGGTCCTTATTCAGCGGATTTTTCAGTTTGCGGTTCTTCTTCGGGAATATCTTCGAGGCGCGTTCCGGTCATCATCAGACCGATTTTCCGGATATCGCCGTCGGCAACTTCGCCCATGATCTGTCCTTCGAACATGACGTAGATACGGTCGCTCAGCGTGACCAGCTCTTCGAGCTCTTCGGAAATAAGGAGTACGCCCGCGCCGGCGTCGCGCTGCGCGAGGATCATGCGCTGGATTCCTTCAATCGCGCCGACGTCTAAGCCGCGCGTCGGTTGGACGGCGACGAGGAGCTGTTTCATGTTCGATAGTTCCCGGGCGAGGATCGCCCGCTGGATATTTCCGCCGGATAAAAGCCGGATCGGTTTATCAATCGTCGGAATCGCGATTTTATATTCTTCTCTCAGTTTTTCGGCGTACGAGCGAACGGCGGGGCGGTTCATTTTCCAGCCCTGAGAGATCGGTTCGCGATCGTAGTTTTTCATGATGACGTTGTTTGCGACGCTCATATTGCCCGCCGTTGCGACATGATGGCGGTCTTCGGGAATATAAGCGATACCCTCTTTGATGGCGTCCTTGATCGTCGAATTCCCGATATCCAGATTTCCGGCTTTGATCGTTCCGGCCGTCGTCGGACGCATTCCGGTTACGCAATCGGCAAGGATCGTTTGTCCGTTGCCGGCGACGCCGGCGATACCGACGATCTCGCCGCAGCAGACATGCATCGTAACGTCGCGCAGCGCCGGAAGACCCTTATCGTTCAGCGCGGAAACGTTTTTGACGTCGAGAATCTGACAGCCGCACTTGCAGGGATTTTTATCAAAGGAGAAGATGACTTTTCGCCCGACCATCAGCGACGCCAGGTCATGCCGGGTAATATCTTTTGTCGAAACGTCGCAGGCGGTAATCTTCCCCTGGCGCAGGACGGTAACGCGGTCGGCGATTTCGAGAATTTCGTTGAGTTTATGGCTGATGAAGATGATCGACTTGCCGTGCGCGGTCATGGTTCGCAGCGTATTGAACAGGACTTCGATTTCCTGCGGCGCGAGAACGGCGGTCGGCTCGTCCATGATCAGGATATCGCAGCCGCGATACAACATTTTCAAGATTTCGACGCGCTGCTGCTCGCCGACGGTCAGCTGCCAAACGTAGGCGGAAGGATCGACCTCAAGGTTATTTTCGACGCCGAGATCATGAATGATCTTATCGTACTTCTTGAGGTTCATGACGAAGCGCGGTTCGTCCAACCCGAGCAGGATATTCTCGGTGACGGTTTGTGTCGGAACGAGCATGAAATGCTGATGGATCATGCCGATGCCTTCCTGCATCGCGCTTTTCGGCGATTTCAGTACGACCGGTTTCCCGTGAACTTTGATTGAGCCGGCGTTCGGCTGGTAAAGCCCGGCGAGAATATTCATCAAGGTGCTTTTTCCGGCGCCGTTTTCGCCTAACAGCGTATGAATCTCGCCCTGGCGAAGCGAAAAATCGACGTTGTCGTTCGCTACCATGCCAGGAAATTCTTTCCGGATTCCTTTCATTTCAACAACATAAGGACGATCATTCAGCATAGCTTTGACTCCTGAGATCAAGGATTTTAAGGTGTTGCTTTATTTTGTTGCCCGTTTATTGGTGATTCGAATCAACTTTTACCGCGGGCGAAACCTTCGCCAAGTTCGGGATCAGATTCGGGTAAAAGCTGATGGAAATCGTTAATAAACGTTCGGCTGCGCGGGATATCTTTGCGGTTTCCCGCGCAGCTCCGATTTATGTCATGCAAGATTGTCATTCAAAAGCGGGCCGTTTGGTTCACGACCCGCTTCGATCGTGCAGTTTAACGATTACGGGAGTTCGGCTTCGATGCCTTCCGCCCACCAGTGCATACCGTACTTGCAGCCCATTTCCGTGCAGTCGAACGTATCGAGATCGGCGTCTTCCATGAGTTCGCCTTCCGGAACGACGACTTCGCCCTTATTATCCAGGACCGGACCGGCGAAGATATCAAAGCGGTTGATCTTACCGGCTTCGATGTCGGCGATGTAGTTGCGGACGTATTCGAGAACTTCTTCGGGCATGTCTTTCAGGCCTTCCGGCAGTTCTTCGCCTTCCATGAAACCGACGAGGCCTAAGCCCTTCGCGTCGCCGTCAAAGTAGTGGCGTCCCGGCGTGTAGGTGCCGTCGACGATGCCTTCGACGATCGAGGTGTAGATCGGACCCCAGTACCAGTAGGGGAGGGTTAAGCAGCGCGGCGAAACGCAGGAGCCGGACCAGTCGTACGGGATTCCCCATTTTCCGTTGCCTTCGGCGTATTCTTCGGCGACTTCGGCCGGGGCCGGCGTATCGGCGCCGGTAAAGACGACGTACGCGCCTTTATCGAAGAGCGCTTTGGCGGCTTCTTTTTCGAGGATCGGGTCGTGCCAGCTGTTGATCGGCGTGACGATCATCGTACATTCCGGGCAGGTTTTCTTGGCGCCGATCATGAAGGCGTTTCCTAAGCGGAGTTCTTCCGGGATCGGGAACGTGTACATGTAACCCAGAACGTTTTCCCCGTCCATTTTCGCGCGCTGACCGGCGAGGTAACCGGCGAGGTATTTCATGTGTTCCATCGCGCCCATCAGGTTGCCGAAGTTTTCGCCGTTATCCTTGTACCCGGAAACATGGATCAGGTAGCTATCCGGAAATTCTTCAGCGACCGCTTCCATCGGATCCATGAAACCGAACGACGTACCGAAGATGACGTCGAAGCCCTTGGCGGCTAACGAGCGGAAGACCTGTTCCGATTCGGTGCCTTCGGGGATGTTTTCAATGTAAACGACGTTGGCGTTTTCAAGGTTTTCTTTCATGTAGACCGCGCCGTCATAGTGCGCCTGCGACCAACCGCCATCGTTGATGGGGCCGATCAGGACGACGGCGACGTTCGTTTTCCCTTCGACGATTTCGGGAATCTGGAATTCCTGAGCGAAGGCGGGGACGACGGCGACCAAAATCGCAACTAAAACCAACAGAACTGAAAACTTACGAACCATACTAACTCCTTACTTTAATAATCTGACTTGACAAATTTTCGGCGGGCGCCGAATAATGACATACGAGGTTGTTTTCGTTTGGCGATAATTACCGGAAAATCAAATCTCCTTTAGTTTGGGGATCGTTCGCGCGGTCTGATTCAATATTAAAATTATACAATCACTTGTCTGATAACATCAAAAGATTTCCAAGCCTAACCGGTCTAAAAAGGTCATTTATCACATAAATGTCTGACAAGATAAGTACATTTTAGCTCCTATAGGTAAATACAACTATTACTCATACAATAAGTATAGTCGTGGTCCGTACCTATACGAGCCGGAAAATCGGTTTCCCCGTTCGCGTCAGGCGATGGGGAATATAATTCCGTTAAGATGACAAACGTTGAAAGGAAGCGAAACGCCGGAGCGTACTTTTCTTGAAACGGGTCGGTTTTTCGCAGCGATTCTCATGCATGATGATTTCTCGTCTTCCGTATTGGAAGTCAATTTAAGCGCGGTTCGGCGTAATTTCGCGTATTATCGGGATTTCTGCGCGCGTCCTGTGATCGCGGTCGTCAAAGCGGACGCTTACGGGATTGGTGCGGTTCCGCTCGCGAAAACTTTATCGGCGGTCGGAGCGACGGATTTCGCGGTTGCGCGCGTCTCGGAAGCGTTGAGGCTGCGCGCGGCCGGTATCGCCGGGGATATCCTGATTTTCGGCGCGACGGGCGCGGCTGAAATCGAGGCGGCGTTGGCGTCCGATTCGACGCTGGCGCTGATCTCATGGGACCAGCTGGGAATAATCCGGCGCGTTTGCCGCGCTGTTCGAAGAAAGGCGCGGTTGGAGCTGAAAATTGATACCGGAATGGGTCGTTTCGGCTTTCGTCCGGGTGAACTCCCGGCGCTTTTATCGTCGATCGCGGGCGCGAACGAACTTGAAATCGCGGGAATCTTCAGCCATTACGCGAATATCGACGATGACCCTGACGACGGGTTCAATCGGATTCAGCTGAATCTTTTCCGCGAGGCGCTGCGGATTTGCGCCGCTCGGGGCGTTCATCTGCGGCGGATTCATTTTTCAAATTCGGCCGCGGCGCTGTCGGCGCCCGAATCGCGTTTTACGCATGTCCGTGTCGGAAGCGGTCTTTTCGGGATCAACCCGTTCTATTATGCCGGGATGCCCGACGGGTTGGAAACGGCGCTGCGCTGGCGGACGCGCCTGATTTCGGTTCGGCGCTTGCCCGCCGGCCAGGGGATCGGTTACGGTCAGACTTACCGTCTGACGGCCGACGCTTGGGTCGGACTGTTTCCGGTCGGATACGGCGACGGTTTCCGCCGCGTCGAAGGAAACGAGGTCTTAATTGAAGGGAAGCGCGTCCCGGCGATCGGACGCGTTTGCTGCGACGCGGCTATGGCGCTGCTTCCGGAGGCGCTGCCTGTCGGGACGGATGTGACGCTGATCGGGCGAGACGGGGACGAAACGATCTCGGTCGAGGATCTGGCGCGCCGTTGGGGATGTTCGCGCGCCGGCGCGATAAGCGGGATTTCGGCCCGTGTGGCGCGGGCCTATCTCGAGGAATTTTAGGCGGGCTTTCCTGCAATTAAATTTTAAATCGATTAAGCCAGGCGGCGGATTCGCGCGCCAATTCGCGGATCGATCCGCGTTTTTCGGTACAGCGCGGAATGGAGTTGATAAAGTCGCGTCCGTAACCTTTTTTCAGGATTCTTGAGTCGAGGACGACGACGATCCCATGATCCCCCGAGGCGCGAATCAGCCGTCCGAATCCCTGGCGGAATTTCAGGATCGCTTCAGGGAGGCTGAACTGGGCGAACGGATTATCGAAGCTTTCGGAACGCGCGGCGATAATCGGATCGGACGGTACGTCGAACGGCAGCTTTACGATCACGACGCAGCTCAGCTTTTCGCCGCGGATATCGACGCCTTCCCAGAAGGAACGCGTTCCCAACAGGATCGCTTTCTCGGACGCGCGGAACGTTTCCAGCAGCGCGGACGGCGAAGCGCCTTCGCCCTGTTCGAAAATCGAAAAGCCCTGCCCGCGCAAAGAAATCGATAAAGCCGTCGAAGTGCGTTTAAGCTGCGCGTAGGAGGTAAAGAGCACGAGCATTCGGCCTTGCGTCGCTTGCGCGAGCCTGGTAATACTCGTTTCGACCATGTGCTGCGCGGAACCCTGATTCGGTTCGGGAATATCGGTCGGCAAGTATAAAAGGACGGATTTCTCGTAGTCGAACGGCGACCCTACGGTCAGTTCGTCCGCGTCATGCGCGCCGAGACGGTCGCGGATGTAGTCGAAACTGTTATCCGCGGTCAGCGTCGCGGAAGTCAGTACGATGCATTCCTTTTCCATCCAGAGGTTCCGGTTGATTATTTCGTCGACTTGGAGCGGCGCGGCGTTCAGCGACAGGAAATTTTGAATCGCGGAGATTTCGAGCCAGTAAATCATATTCGGTTCCGGCTTCATGATTAACGCTTCGATCAGCTGGTTCGCTTCGTCGAGTTCGCGAATTAACCCGCCGAGCAGATCGCTTATCTCGAGGAGATCGCCGTCGTCTTCGCTTCGGCCGCTGAGCGCTTCATGGATTTTTTTCAGACGCTTGATCCAATCTTTCATCGTTTTTTCGGTATCGTCCCAGACGATCTCGACGTCGGTCCAGTGCGCCGAGCTGCGCGTCGCCGGGGTCAGACGCTGCTGCTGACCGTAGACGGTCAGGTCGGCGTTATCGCGTTCGATCCGCAGGTAATCGCTCAGGACGGAAAAAAGCGTCTGAACCTGGCGGCTGACTTCTTTCGCGATTTCGGCGGCGTTGTTGACTTGATCGTTGAAATCGAGCGTTTCTTCCGGCGCGGTCGTTCCGGCGAGCGTCGTGAGCATGCGCCCGAGGATCCCGCCGGCGGGGCCGCCAAGCTCGTTTTCAAGCCGGGTCAGGTCAAATTTGGTCAGCCGCTTTGAAAATGCGCCGGTTGCGGCGTTCTCCAAATGATGCCCTTCATCGATGACGGCGTACCGGTAGTCCGGAAGAACGCGGTTCCCGCTCGCCATATCCGCGAGCAGGAGCGAATGATTAACGACGATCAGGTGCGCGCGCAGCGCTTCGGCCTGGCGCGCGAAATAAGGGCAGCGGCGCTCGCGGAAGAACGGACAGCCTTTCGGACGGCAGCTCATCGTTTCCGCGCTCAGGCGGCGCCAGATCTCGCGTTCGGCCGGGCCGTTCAGCGTTATCGTTCCGCGGTCCCCGGCGCCATTTTCGCTGAGCCAGACCATGATTTTTGCCAGGACGCGGAACTCTTCGGCGGACTCGGCGCCGCGCGTCTGTAAACGCTGGACGTTGCGCGGGCAGAGGAAGTTGCTTTTTCCTTTGAGAACGACGGCTCGGACGTCTGCGTCTAAAAGCCGTCGGAGTTCGGGAATATCTTTTTGAATGAGCTGATCTTGAAGGTTGATCGTATTGGTTGATACGACGACGCGTTCGCCGTTTTGAAGCGCCCATTTCGCCGCAGGGATCAGGTACGCGAACGATTTCCCGGTTCCGGTCCCGGCTTCGATGAGCTGATGATGACCTTTTGAGAAGCCGACCGCGACCGCGCGGAGCATCTCGATCTGCTGCGGACGCTGTTCGAAGTTGGATAGCCCGCGGCTAAACGCGCCGTCGGATTCAATTAACGCGGCGATTTGGTCCGAATCCAGCGGCCGGATAATTTCGTTCGGTTCGAGAACCCGCTCCTGATCGGCGTAGGAATCTTCGAAAGAGGGGAAGGAAATCGCGTAAACGGCGGAGGCTTTCTCTCCGGCGCGGAGGCGTTCGCTCGCGATTTGGCTGAGGAGCTGCGCCTCGCCCCATGAAATTCGATCGCCCAGCCGGATAAGATTCATCAGCAGCGGCAGCGGTAAACCGCGCGCTTTTTTGATCAGCCTGTTATAGACCTGGATCGTCGTATGGCAGTCAGCCAGCGCGCGATGGGCGTTGGAAACGTTGATTTTGAATTGCTGCCCAAGCGCGGCGAGGTTATATCTGGGCGCGTCGGGGACTAAAACGGAAGCTAATTCGTAGGTGTCGAAAGCGGGGTTGGTTTTTAAAATCCCGCCTTGCCGAAGGAAAGACAGGTCGAAGGCGATATTATGACCGACGAGCGGCTCTTTTCCGACAAACGCCGCCAGTTTGCCGATAACGTCGAGGATCTGCGGCGCGTCGCGGACCATGTCGTTGGTGATGTGGGTCAGGTGGATGATGTTTTGGGGAATGGGGCGGTTCGGATTGACGAGCGACTGAAATTCGTCGATTATCTTTCCGTCCTCAAATCGAACGGCGGCGATTTCGGTAATCTTATCTTCGCGCGGGTTCAATCCGGTTGTTTCGATATCAATAGCGATCATGTTGCGTTCGTTCCCCTGCTTTCGATCGGATAAAAACAAAGTTTATTATACATCCTGGCGTCTCAACGGTTCGAAGATCGCTTTCGAACGAGTAGGATTTGCCTGCGGCGTCGGGTCGGGGTGTTCGGAATCCGTTTGACCAGGCCCTCGTTTTTTTTCGGCGGTTTAGGCTGCGGCCGGATCCAAAATAGGGAATCGATTACGTTTTTAACGGATGTCACATGGTCGGCAATCTGAAATCCGTTCGTGTTAAAATACATTCATCATGTGTTTTTGTGATTAATTACACTGGTAAAAAAAGGCAATTCTTATCTCTAAGCCGTTCGGCTGAAATTTGAGTGAGATTGCCGAGGTGATCAATGTTAGTGAGCATGCGGATGATTCATCCACCGACGACGATTAGCGCCCGAGCGTCCGTTCGGTCAGCAATGGATTTAACCATGGAAGAATCGATTCAAACGCTCCCGGTTGTCGATCGGCAAGGCCGGTTGTTAGGAATTACGACCAAGGATGACCTCATCCAGTTCATTGAAAAAAACGCCGGAACGCCCGAAATCGTCGACGATACGACGGTCGAGGAGATGATGGAGCGGGACGTATTGACCGTAACTGAAAACACGCCGATCGAAGAAGCGGCGCGCATCATTGTCGATTATCAGGTTTCGGCGCTCCCGGTCGTTCGCGGAAATTTCGTCGTCGGGATTATCGACGACATCTCGATTTTGCGTATGATGATGGAAATGACGAGTTCGCGCAGCGACGGCGTCCGGCTGACCTGCAGCGTGGAGAATGATTCGGAATTTTTACGTAATCTTTATTCGAAGGTTTCCGAATTAAACGGAAACGTCCGCTCGCTGTCGTCGTACGAACCGGATCAAAAGGGTTACCATCTCATAACGCTCAAAATCGCCGGCGTCGAGAAATACAACCTGAAACAGCTCGTCAGTCCGCTCGTTCAGGAAATCATCGATATCCGCTGACCGCGACGTCCGCTTCGGCTGAGCGGAATTCCCGGCGCGCTTTCCCCCAATCCGTTCCCGGCTAAAAATCGGTTCCGAACTGCCGGTCGCCGGCGTCCCCCAATCCGGGCAGGATATAGCCGCGCTCGTTAAGCCGATCGTCGACGGCTGCGAGATGGATATCGATGTCGGGATGCGCCTCGCGCAGCGCGTGGATCCCTTCGGGCGCGCCGATCAGCCCGAGAAACTTAATCCGCCGCGCTCCCCATTTTTTGACGATCGTAATCGCGGCGATCGCGGAGCCTCCCGTCGCCAGCATCGGATCCAGAATAAAAGCGGTATTAAACGGATGTTGATGCGGTAGCTTGTTGTAATATTCGACCGGCTGAAGCGTTTCCTCGTTGCGGTAAAAGCCGATGTGAAAGACATGCGCGTTCGGGATCAGCGTCCAGATTCCTTCGACCATCCCTAACCCGGCGCGCAGAATCGGGATCAGGGCGATATGTTCGCGCATGATCTGCCCTTTCGTTTTCATCAGCGGGGTATCGACGTCGATCGGCCGGACCGGTAAATCGCGCGTCGCTTCATAGCAAAGCAGCATGCCTAATTCGTTAACGACGTGCCGAAAGACGGTCGCGTTCGTATCGACGGAACGCAGGATCGACAGCTTATGCTGGATCAGCGGATGATTCGTGATGGTTAAATCTGCCATGCGTAACCTTTCCGAAAGATGGATTTACGGTCGGATAACCATTTTTATTATATCTCTTTCGTTCGGGCTTTATCATTTTTCTCAATTTTTAAAATAGCGGCGGCGGTTTTCCTCTTTTCGATTTCATGTCGGTATAATTAGGAAATAATACGGCTCGCTTAATTAGGAAAATAACGGCTTATGAACCCTTCCCCAATCAGGCAATTCCCGCTTATCTGGGCGCACCGCGGCGCGTCGCGGCGCTACCCCGAAAATACTTTATCCGCGTTTCGCGGCGCGATCGACGCCGGCGCGGACGGGATCGAATTAGACGTCCATCTCAGTGCGGACGGAAATCTGATCGTTACGCATGACGAAGATACGCGGCGCGTCACCGGCGTTCCGGGAAAGATCGCCGCCATGAAGCTTCCCGAGATCCGGCGTTTGAATTTCGCCGCTTTCCGCTCCGAAGCCGGATTCGAAACGGCGCCGACGCTTGAAGAAGTCTTCGATCTCGTCGCGCCGACGCGGCTGACGCTGAATTTAGAGCTGAAGAATTCGATCGTGGCTTATCCGAAGCTGGAGGAAAAAGTTATCGATTTGGTCAACGCGCGCGGGATGAACGGCCGCGTTCTCTATTCCTCGTTTAATCATGCCTCGATGGCAAAAATTCGCCGGATCGATCCGGCGGCGCGGGTTGGCCTATTGTACGTATATCTGAGCGCGGGCGTATTCCGGCGCGCCAAAGAAATCGGCGCCGACGCGGTTCATCCGCATTGGCGTTTGGCTTCTTTCGCGGCGTATATCGCCTTTTGCCGGCGGCGCGGTCTGAATGTCCATGTCTGGACGGTTGAATCGGAATCCGGATTGCGCGCCTGCCGCGGCGCCGGAGCCGCCGCGGTGATTACGAATGATCCGGCGTACGCGGCTCGGGTTTTCGCGTCGCTCGGCGGCGCGTAAGAATCAGGATCCGTTCGTCTGAAGGTTAAAGAAAAGGAGATGGTATTTTTATGGATGACGAAAAATCGTTTGAAAATCGTTTAAATCTTGGGAAAACTTTTCTGATCGGGTTAGGCTTTTTTTCGTCGTCCCTGCTCTGGTCGGTTTATAACAGCTTTGTCCCGCTGATCTTGCGCGATTTTGTAACGTCGACAACGTTGATCGGGATGATTATGACGATCGACAACTTCTTCGGGGTCATTTTTCAGCCGCTGTTCGGTATGATCAGCGATCGAACCCGGACGCGGATCGGGAAGCGTATGCCGTATATTTTGATCGGCGCGCCGGTTTGCGGCTTCTTGTTTTCTCTAATTCCGGGAATGAAGACCGTTCCGGGGCTGATGACGGTTTTGATTTTGTTTAATTTCGGGATGTCGGTATGGCGTTCGCCGATGATCGCTTTGATGCCTGATTTGACGCCTGAAAATAAACGGTCCCAGGCGAACGGCGTGATCAATCTGATGGGCGGATTGGCGTCGATCTTAGCGTTTTTAGTCGGCGGAAAATTAGCGAATCTATACGGGCGGGCGGCGACGTTCCGCATGGCGGCGGGATTTTTATTGATCGCCGTTTTGGTTTTGTTTTTCCTGGTTAAAGAAAAGAAGACGGATGCCGGCGCGCCGTCGGACGGGGGAAACGCGGAAAAATTCGGCGACGATTTTCCGGGGCTCGCCGGGTTCGGCGCGTTTCGCCGTTTGGATCCGTCGCGGCGGCGCAGCCTGGGGCTGATCCTTTTGGCAATTTTCTTCTGGTTCTGCGCCTTTAATGCGCTGGAGACTTTCTTTACCAGTTATGCGACCGATACGTTCGGCCTGAGCGAGGGATCGGCCGCGATGACGCTTGCGTTTTTCTCTGTCGCGTTCGTCGCGTTTGCGCTCCCGGCGGGGCTATTGGGAGCGAAGATCGGGCGGCGGAAAACGATCCTGATCGGGTTGGTCGGACTGATCGTAATCTTTCTCCCGATGAACCTGATCTCGAATTTGAAAATTGTTCGGATTTTGCTGCTGATCGGGGGCTGTTTCTGGGCGTTTATCAATATTAATTCGCTGCCGACGGTTTTAAATTTCGCGCAGGCCGAAGAACTCGGCACGTTTACGGGATATTACTACTTCTTCTCGTTTTCAGCCGCGATCGTCAGCCCGATCCTGTTCGGATTTATCCGTGATCTGAGCGGAACGTTCGGGACGCTCTTTATCTACGCCCCGATTTGTTTTTTGATCGCTTTGTTTTGTATCGCGCTGTTCCGGCAGGATCCGGGCGGGAAAATTTCAGAAGAATAATTTTTTTCGGAATTTTGTTAAAAGCGGAACCGCGATATCGTGTTACGGGATATCGCGGTTTTCCGATCCGCGGGAAGCGGATTTCGCTTCCCCTGTTTTCAGCGCCGTTTTCAGCGTTATTCTTTTCGGAATATCAGCGCGCTTTCTTCTGAAGATCGGTCGAGGTCGGCGACGATCGTATCGCCGTCGACGAATTCACCGTTCAGGAGCCGGATCGCCAACGGATCCTGCAGCTCGCGCTGGATCGCGCGTTTCAACGGCCGGGCGCCGAATTCGATATTGGTCCCCGCGCTGACAAGGAAGTTTTCCGCTTCCGGCGTCAGTTTCAACGTTATCTTCCGCTCGGCTAAACGTTTTTCGAGGCTGCGCAGCTGAATCGTCAGAATCTTCCTGAGATTTTCGACCGTCAGGGTGTTGAAAATGATAATTTCGTCGATCCGATTCAGGAATTCCGGCTTGAACGTCTTCTGCAGGACGCGATTGAGCGCTTCGCGCCCGACTTGCGCGTCGGGATTGTTCAGCCATAATTCCGATCCGGCGTTTGACGTCATGATGACGACCGTATTGCGGAAATCAACCGTTCTCCCCTGTCCGTCCGTCAGCCGTCCGTCGTCAAGCAGCTGCAGCAGGACGTTGAAGACTTCGCTATGCGCCTTTTCGATTTCGTCGAACAGCACGATGCTGTACGGACGGCGGCGAACGGCTTCGGTCAGCTGGCCGCCTTCCTCATAACCGATATATCCCGGAGGCGCGCCGATCAGGCGCGAGACGGTATGCTTCTCCTGGTATTCGCTCATGTCGATCCGGACCATCGCGCGGTCGTCGTCGAAGAGGAATTCGGCTAAGGACCGCGCCAGTTCGGTCTTCCCGACGCCGGTCGGGCCGAGGAAGATAAACGATCCGATCGGGCGGTTCCGGTCCTGAAGCCCGGCGCGCGAGCGGCGAACGGCGTTGCTGACCGCCGTAACGGCTTGGTTCTGCCCGATGACGCGCTCATGGAGCCGGTTTTCCATTTCGACCAGTTTCCGCGTTTCGCTTTCGAGGAGCCGCGAGACCGGAATTCCGGTCCATTTCCCGACCACTTCCGCGATCTCGTCGGCGTCGACTTCCTCGCGCAGCAGCGCGCCGTCCTTTTGAATCTCTTTCAGTTTCTCTTCCGCTCCATAGCGCTTTTTCTCCAATTCCGGCAGCTCGCCGTAGCGGAGCCGGGCGGCGCTTTCAAGGTTGTTGTCGCGTTCGGCCTGATCGATTCGCGTCCGAATCGATTCGAGCGCGCTCTTAATCGATTTCAGTTCTTCGATCGCGTCTTTTTCCGTTTTCCAGCGCAGCGTCAGCCGGTTGGATTCCTCGCTTAGATTCCCGAGCGTTTCTTCGATTTTCAGGAGCCGTTCTTTCGAGGACGGGTCGTCCTCTTTCTGAAGCGCTTGTTTCTCGATTTGAAGCTGCATAATATCGCGGTCGATATCGTCCAAAAGGGTCGGTTTCGAGTCGATTTCGGTCCTGAGCCGCGCCGCCGCTTCGTCGATCAGGTCGATCGCCTTGTCGGGCAGCTGGCGTTCGCTAATATAACGGTCGGATAAAACCGCCGCCGAGATAACCGCGCTGTCGGTGATACGGACGCCGTGATGAACTTCGTATCGTTCCTTCAATCCGCGCAGGATGCTGATTGTGTCTTCGACGGACGGCTCGTCGACAAAAACGGTCTGGAAACGCCGTTCGAGCGCCGGGTCTTTCTCGATATATTTACGGTATTCGTCGAGCGTGGTCGCGCCGATCATGTGCAGTTCGCCGCGCGCCAGCATGGGTTTAATCATATTTCCGGCGTCCATCGAGCCGTCTCCGCCGCCGGCGCCGACGATCGTATGCATCTCGTCGACGAACAGGATGATCTCTCCTTCGGCTTCGCCGACTTCCTTCAGAACGGCTTTGAGCCGTTCTTCAAATTCGCCGCGGTATTTTGCGCCGGCGACGAGCGCGCTCATGTCGAGGACGACGAGGCGTTTCCGCTTCAGCCCTTCCGGGACGTCGCCGTTGACGATGCGCTGCGCGAGGCCTTCGACGACCGCCGTTTTCCCGACGCCCGGCTCGCCGATCAGCGCCGGATTGTTCTTCGTTCGCCGCGAGAGAATCTGAATCGTGCGGCGGATTTCGTCGTCGCGCCCGATAACCGGATCGAGTTTGCCCTGCCGTGCGTCGGCGGTCAAATCGCGTCCGTATTTTTCAAGCGATTGGTACGTGTCTTCCGGGTTCTGCCCGCTGACGCGCTGCGATCCGCGGATCGATTTTAACGCTTTGAGAACTGCCGGTTTGTCGATGCCGAAGTTTTGGAGCCGTTTGCTTTCGACGCTGTCGCAGAGCGCCAGCAGCAGATGTTCGGTAGATACGTAATCGTCGCGCATATTCTTCGCGATTTTTTCGGCGTTATCGAATACCTGCGCGCTCGTTTGCGTCAGCGACAGGTTGGCGTTGCCGCCGCTTATTTTCGGCTGGTTGGCGAGCGCGGATTCGACGTCGGCGATGAGTCCGGCGTCCGAGCCGGCGATACGCGTTATCAGCGCGGGAACGAGTCCGTCCCGCTGGCGCAGGAGGGCGAGAAGAATATGCGCCGGTTCGATCGCCTGATGCGAAAATTCGATCGCGATTTGCTGCGATTGGTTGACGGCGTCAATCGCCTTTCGCGTATATTGTTCAAAGTTCATATTGAACCTCCTCCTATTTTTTTTAATTCGTAGTTAATTTCCATGTCAAAAGACATTCTTTTGGCGTTGCTTTTAGTCTATCGTCCGGATGTTAATCCTTTATCAGAGAAAGATCAGACGAATATCTGAACCGATGTTACCGAAAATAGACCTTCTCCCGCGTTTAACAATTTTTTGAAGAATCGATGGAGCTGCCGGCGTTGGAAATTTCAGCGCAGTCTCATAGCGCGCAGAGAATTAGGTTATACTAACTATTGCACGGTGTGAAAAATCGCTCTATTCCTCGCCGTATTTAATATGATCGGTTCTTTAATAAATTTTGTTTTGAAGGAGGCTGTATGAAAGCGAATTATAAAAATTGGGTTCCGAAAGGTATGATACTGGCGCTTGCGATCGGTTCGATCGTTTTGCTGATCGCATTTTGGGCGCTGGGCGTTAACGGTTTCGGCGTTAGCTGGGTTTTTCAAATCATCTCCGCCGTCGTTCTCGGCGCGGCGTTTTTCGTCGTCGCTTTGTTTACGCTGTGGAGCGTCGTCGCGTACCGTTCGTTCTCGTACGATAATCCGAACGGATTATCCCGGAAGATCATTGACGGCGTGGCGAAATATATTACGCTGCCGCCGGGCGGACGCGGGTTAGACGTCGGCTGCGGGAGCGGCGCGCTGACGATTGCCTGCGCGAAATTGAATCCGCAAGGGACAATGACCGGCGCAGATCGATGGGGCGCCGAATACGCTTCATACAGTAAGGAATTGTGCGATCGAAACGCGGCGATTGAAGGCGTCTCGAATACCGAATTTATGAAAGGCGACGCGATAAAATTAGATTATGCCGATGAGTCGTTCGACGCGGTCACGAGTAATTATGTTTATCATAATATTCGCGGCGCGGATAAGCAGCAGTTGCTGCTGGAAACGCTGCGGGTGCTGAAAAAAGGCGGCGTGTTCGCGATTCACGACCTGATGTCGCCGGTCCGTTATGGCGACATGCAGTCGTTTGCGGTACGATTAAGAGAACAGGGGTATGAACGCGTTGAACTGATCGACACGACGCGGGGCTTGTTCATGAATCCGACGCAGGCGCGAACGCTGTTATTAGCCGGATCGACGCTCCTGATTGGGAGAAAGTAGGGAAATGGCTTGTTTTTGAAAAGATTATCGCTGATCGTACCGATTGCCGCAATCCTGCTCGGCGTTATCGCGCTGGCGCTGACGCCGAGTTTTGCGATGGCGCGGCCTCCGTCTTACGGCGTTTTCCTCGGCGTCCCGGAAACGGAAATCCTGACCGTTTCGGAAGGCTATGAGCTGATTATTGTCGACGGGCTGAGCTTTTCCGCTGAAATTATCGAGAGGTTAAAAGCGCGCGGGCAAATCGTTTATTCTTATCTCAGTATCGGATCGCTCGAAACCTACCGAGATTATTATTCGGATTACCGTCATCTCGCGCTGGCTCCGTACGAAAATTGGCCAGAAGAATATTGGGTCGACGTGTCCGACGCCGGTTGGCGTTCGCTCCTGGCCGATTCGTTAGCGGATTCGTTAGCAGCGAAAGGAATTGAAGGTTTCTTTCTCGATAACGCGGACGTTTATTTCATGTTTCCGACCGAAGAGATTTTTTCAGGATTGGTAAGTTTGCTGACGGAGCTGCGCCGGTATAACGTTCCGCTTATTCTAAACGGCGGAAACGTTTTCGTATCGCGGCTGATTGAGGAAGGCGGGGCGGACCTGATCGACGGCGTGAATCAGGAGTCGGTTTTTTCGATGATCGACGATTATGAACGGGACCAGTTTTCGCGTCAGCCGCCGGAGGATCACGCCTATTTTAAAGATTACCTGTCGTTCGCGAGCCGCGCCGGTTTGGATGTCTTCCTGCTGGAATATACGCTGGATGAAGACCTGATACAGGAGATCCTCGGCTTCTGCCGACGGAACGATTACGGCGTTTTTATCGCTTCGTCCGTCGCGCTGGACAGCCGCTAAATTCATATATTTCGCGTAGTTTAAGAGTGAAACGCCGTTTATTCGTTTGGCCGGGCGTTTTTTTGCGTTTGATACTGTAAAATAAACGTAAATCGATTTTTTAGCGGGTGCGGATTGGAGTATAAATGATGGATACGGTACGGGATTTAGACGAGTATCAATCGAAATGTATTTGGACAGCGAAGGATAAGATGAGCCAACGCGATACGCATATGAGTTGGTCGTTGGCGATCGCCGGCGAGGCGGGTGAGTTGGCGAATCTGACCAAGAAGGTTTTCGTTCATGGGCATGACTACGATTCCGACCGCGTCATCGACGAGTTGGGGGATATTCTTTGGTATATTGCCGTTTATTCGGAAGCGCTCGGCGTGCCGCTTTCGGAAGTCGCGACGCGCAATTTAGAGAAAGTCGCCCGCCGTTACCCGAACGGATTTTCGACCGACGCCAGCGTGCATCGCAAAGAATGACCGGCGATGCGCGGAAAGCTGTTTCGGAACCTGATTCGGCGCTTGCGCGTGAAATTGGGGTTTAGCACGCCCGATTTAGAAAAACTGCAGCGATTGGGGTTGCGGATCGGACGCGATACCCAAATTCAGCCGGGCGTGACGATCGATCAGTCGCATTGCTGGCTGATTGAAATCGGCGACCGCGTCACGATCGCGCCCGGCGCGATCGTGATGGCGCATGACGCGTCGTTGGTTCGGAAGTTGGGATACGCGAAAATCGCGCAAATCATTATCGAATCGGACGCTTTTATCGGAGCCGGAGCGATCTTGCTCCCGGGCGCGCGGATCGGTTCCGGCGCGATCATCGGCGCGGGCGCGGTCGTAACCGGGAGGATTCCGGCTGATATGGTCGCGGTCGGCGTTCCGGCCCGTGTGGTCGGTTCCGTTGCGGATTTGATCGAAAAAGCGGAAGCGAAAATGGCGGATGCGCCGCGTTTCGGGCGCGAATATACGCTTAGCGGCGGGATCAGCGCGGAGATGAAACGGGAAATGGTTGAAAAAATCGGCGATCGGATCGGGTTCGTTCGCTGAACGGCTGATTTTATGATATACTTTGCTTCGTTCGGGCGGGTAGCTCAGTTGGTCAGAGCACATCCCTTACAAGGATGGGGTCGCAGGTTCGAGCCCTGTCCCGCCTACAATACGCCAAAATAACGCTCAAGCTTAAAGAATTCAAGTATCAATCGAAGCCTATAATCCTAACGGAGAGCCCAATCCATGAAGGTTTGTGATGCTCTAAACGGCTACCTGATTTTCTTAAGGTCCGGTGGTTATTCGTCTGTCACGATCCAGAATTACACCTTGATTCTCAATCGAATCGTTGAATATTTAGGCAACCCCGAAGTCGAAAATATCACCTTAAGCGATTTAAGGTCTTATCTAATTTCTCTGTCTGAAAAAGGGTTAGCAGAGTCTTCACGGCAAGTTCATTGGAAAGTTATTAAAGCATTTTTCTCATGGGCAGAAAACGAACTTGAAATTAAACGTCCTGACACTCGATTAAAAATGCCGACTGTTCCGGCTCCGGACATCGAACCTTTTACGGAGGAAGAAGTAAGGCGATTGTTGAAGGCGTGTGAAACATCTTCCGAAGTTAACACCCCGCTAAAATTTCCATATACGATGCGCAGAAGCACTGCGATGCGGGATAAATTATTAATACTGCTCCTTTTGGACACAGGTATGAGAATATCCGAA
>JASBYO010000020.1 GCA_029983925.1 Flexilinea sp. | reverse complement strand
GGGTACAGCGATGCGCCCAAGAGCTTGGAAGAAATGATCGAAATGGGTCGGACGATGAAAGAAAAAGGCATCGTCGAATATCCGTTTGTCTTCAGCTTGGCTCAGGCTGAAGCGCTCATTTGCGTTTATGCCAACTTCATGGAGGCGCATGGCGCTGAATTCCAGGATGCCGACGGCAACTACATTTTTCAGGATTCAGGTTTAGACGCGCTTAATTTGCTGATCGCGCTCCAAGATGAAGAACTGCTTAATCCCAATTCGCTTGAATACTTAGAAGAAGATGTCCGGCGTGTCTTTTCGTCCGGCGACGCGGCGTTCACGCTGAACTGGGCGTACATGTACGCTTTAGCGACGGATCCGGCCGAGTCAAGCCTGGCGAAAGAAGACGTCGGCATTATGACCTTCCCCGGAAAATCAGACGTGAAAGAAAACGCTGCCATGAGCGGTTCGATGGGACTTAGCGTCATGAGCAAAACCGAGCATCCGGAGGAAGCGCTTCTTTATATCGAATACCTAACGAGCAAATCGGTTCAGGATACTTATTCGAACTTACAGCTGCCGGTTTGGACCGCATCATATGACGATCCCGAAATCGCCGCGGGGCGGGAAGAATTAGTCGCGGCGGCGAAGCTGGCTTTTTCGATTATGAACGTCCGCCCCAGCGAACCGAAATATCAGGAAGCGAGCGCTATTTTACAAAAGAACATCCAAAGCGCGTTGTACGGCGATGTCGGCGCTGAGGAAGCTTTGAAGACCGCGTTTGAGGAAATTAGCCAAATTAAATAAGGTATGTCCTTGAAAATAAAAAATCGATACTCATTTTTAACGATTCCCATGATTGCCGTCATGGGAATCGTTATAGGTTATCCGCTTTTTCAAACAGTTTTATACAGTTTTACCAATGCAGATTTATTGGGAATCGAAGCACCCAGTTTTGTCGGCTTTTCTAACTTTACGTCTGCCTTCAGCGACCGCGGTTTTCTGCAATCCTTGCGAATTTCCGGCATATTCGGAATCGCGGTCGTCACTGCAGAGGTCCTGATCGGCACTGCGGTTGCGCTTTTACTTAATGAGCCGCTCCGGGGGACGGGAATTGTGCGCGTGCTTCTGATCCTGCCTTGGGCAGTACCGACAATTGTTAACGCGATTATGTGGCGGCTGATTTATAATCCCGAGTATGGCGCGCTGAATTCGCTTCTGTACCAACTGAATTTCATTGACAAATATATCAGTTGGCTGAGCAGCGCCGATAAAGCGCTCGGAGCGATAATTGTCGCGGATATCTGGAAAAATTTTTCGCTTGTCGCGATGATTGTTTTAGCGTCGCTGCAAGCGCTTCCGGAACCGCAAGTCGAAGCGGCGAAAATTGACGGAGCCAACGGATGGCAACGTTTTGTCAATATTACATTGCCTCACATCATCCCATCGCTGCAAGTCGCAATGGTCCTGCGAATCATCGAAGCGGTAAAAGTTTTTGATATCATCTACGTCATGACGAAAGGCGGACCGGCCAACAAAACGCGTTCGGCAAGTATTTTTATTTATCAGGAAGCGTTTACGAACTCTCGAATCGGCAGCGGATCCGCATTTGCAATGATTATGGTTGCGTTTATCATAGCGCTGATCCTGACATATCTGCGCCTGCTGCAAAAAAGGGGGCGCTGAAAAATGCGTAAGCGGATTAGAATTTCAACAGTTTTACAGTACATCGCGCTGGTTTTATTATCAGTTTTTATTATCAGTCCATTTCTTTGGCTTCTCATTATGGCGATCAGTTCATCCGCCGATCTAACGACCAAACCGCTGCGCTGGATCCCCGCGCAAGTTGATTTTTCTTCGTTTAAAGAATTATTTACGCTCGGAGCCAATAGTCGGGGTGAAGTATTCCTTTACGCGCTGCGAAACAGCCTGACCACCGCCATTACAGCCGTTTTCATTTCCATGATCGCGATCATACCGGCAGCATGGGTTTTCTCGCGTTTCCCCGGACGGAAAAATTTGGTTCTGTCCCTGGCAATTTTTACCTTCATGCTGCCGCCAATCGCCTACTGCATCCCGTTATATAAGATGCTCGTTCGATTTAACCTAATGGATAATTCTTTTTCCTTGGCAATCGTATACTGTACGATTATTCTGCCTTTCTGCGCATGGCTCATTAAAGAAAGTATTGACGGTATCCCGTATGAGCTTGAGGAAGCCGCTATTATTGACGGGGCGGGATTATTTCACAGAATCCGAGATATTGTTCTGCCTTTATTATTGCCGGCGCTCGGAACGGTTGCATTGATGGCCGTTATCATGGCTTGGGACGAATATTTTTATGCGCTGCTGTTCACAAACAGCAAAAACTCAATGACGCTGCCAGTCGTCATCGCGAACCTGGCATCCGGTCGCCAATCAAATTACGGACTGATCGCCGCCGGCGGCGTTCTTGCTTCCGCGCCGCCTATTATTCTCGGAATGGTCTTTCAACGCGCATTGATCAAAGGATTGATAACCGGAGGAGTGAAAGAATGAGTTTTTACTGCGGCGTTGATATCGGCGGAACCGGCGTTAAATTAGCGCTGATAAATGAAGAAGAAAGAATTTTGCGGACCGACAGTTTTTCGACCTCGTCAGGTTTAGGACCGGACTTTTTTGTAGATGCATTGTCAAAAGCGATCGTCCGGCTTACGAAAGAATCGAAAGCTTCATGTCAATTGACTGCAATCGGGATCGGATGCACAGGGCCGATCGATACAGATTCGGGACTTATTCTCAATCCATACACATTACCCGGTTTGGAAGGCATGAATATTTTGGATGAGATTCAATCCCGACTTCAGCTGCCCGCCTATTTGGAAAACGACGCAAATACGGCCCATCTCGGAGAAATCGCATTGTACGATAAGGGAATCGTTCCCGGAAATACAGCATTGATGACATTCGGAACCGGCGTCGGCTGCTCTATCAGGATTGACAAAAAAATATTCCGCACAATAGGCGGGATCCATCCGGAAATCGGACATACGTCGGCAGGCGTTAATTCTGACATTACATGTTATTGCGGGAAAAATAATTGCATGGAAAACGTTTTATCCGGCACGGCAATCAATCGAGACGCGCAACGGCTTTTCAATCAGACGCCTGAAAAAGTGCTTGATAACCCCGATAATACAGAGAAAAAAACATTTCGGGAGCACCTGATTGCCGCACTGACAAACTCAATTACAACAATTGTCGGGATCTTCAACAGCGAACAAGTTTTTATCGCCGGCGGAATGAAAAATTTGTTCGCGAAATACCTTATTCCGGAAACGCAGCAGCGATTAGATAAATTGTTGCCGGTATTTGGCGGAACGAAAATTATCCTGACGGAAGGAAATCTTTATTCAGGTTCGCTCGGAGCGGCGCTCCTAGCAAAAATTCGTTATCAGGAGATTCATGATGCACCCCTTTCTTAAAAAATACACCGTTTTATTAAATGATGTCGCCGGCGTTGAAGCGATTACCCGGGAACTGGAAAAACTAAAAACGGATATCTTCGATACAAAGACATCTCAAATCGAACGCATCCGAGAAATCGCAAACGCGATTCGAAAAGAGAAGAAGGTTCTGTTGTTGGGGATGGGCGCCTCCCATTTTGTTAATGAAATTTTCGCTTTCCAACTACGGAAATTAGGGTATTCCGCAATCGCGATCACAGCTTCGGAATACATTTACGATCCGCTTCCGCCGGATCCGTCGATCGTAATATTAACGTCCCAAAGCGGCGAATCTGTTGAAACGGTGAAATGTATCCCTTTCTTTAACGATCGGATAATTTATTCGGTGACTCTAGGCGCGGAAAGCACGATCGCGCGCGAGACAAACGCGCTGATTTGTTCCGGAGGAACGGAAATCGCGTACGCCGGTACACGCAGCGTAAGTCTGTCATTGGCCGCCTTCGCGTATATTTCGGCCGAATTGGGCGCCGTGTCTTACGAAGCCATAGAAAACGCCGTCCTTTTTGAACCGAGCAATCAAGAATTATTTGACCATTCCGTCTGGCTGCTGTTTAATAAAAAGAATATTGTCGCGACAGGCAGAAGCTTATTCTCTTCCGTGGCAGGTTTATTTGCCTTAGGATGTGAAGAATTAGCGCACCGTCCGGTTCTCTATAACGAAAGCGGTACATTTCGCCATGGCCCGATGGAAATTTTGAACGCTGAGACCGTTTTAGTCGTATTCCGCCAAGCCGGTAAACTTGGACAGCTATGCAAATCATTTTTGGACATCCGGGAGAAAAGCGGCTGCAGCTTGATCGTCTTTGACGCTTCCGGCGAGGAGCCTTTGACCGGCGTATTAACGTTCCACTGCCCGATCGGCGACGATATTTCAGCCGCGTTAGGCATGATGAGTACGTTCCAGCTCCTCATGATCGCTTACGCCTGCGGGAAGAATCCGCGAACCGGGCTTCCGCGTTTCGGCTCCAAGGTGACAATCACGGAATAGATCGTTGCCGTGCGAAAATCAATTTTATTGATTTTACGGGTTTGGGGAAACGAACATAACGACAATGGAACGCGCTGCGCTTAAACAATTTATGAAAAAGGCGCTCTTTTAACAAAAGCGCCTTTTTCATAAAGATCGATATAAAATAGTTTTACTATCCCTGGATAATCGAACGCCGATAGACCTCGCGCATCGTAATCGCCTTCGAGGCGCCCAGCGCGGTACAGATCGTCGGTTCATCCACCATATAAGCCGGAATCCCGAGCGTCTTCGTCAGGTATTTATCAATCCCGCGCAGCAGGCTCGTCCCGCCGCAGAGGGCGACGCCGCGATCGATAATATCGGAAATCAGCTCCGGCGGCGTCTTCTCGAGAACCTTCCGCGCCGTTCCGGCAATATCTTCCAGCGGGTCCTGAAGCGCGTCGACAATATCGTCCGTCGTCAACAGCACCGGCTTCGGCAGCCCGCTCACCTGATCCTGCCCCTGAATTTCCATCGATTGCGGCTGTTCAACCTGGACCGCGGAGCCGATCCGAATCTTGATCTGTTCAGCGGTCGGCTGGCCGATAATAATTCCGTATTTTTTGCGGACATACGATTGAATCGCCTCGTCGAGACGCAGCCCGGCGACCTGGCTTGTTTCCGACGTCACCACGCTGTTCATCGCTAAAACGGCCGCCTGCGTCAGCCCGCCCCCCAGACAGATAATCATATTTCCGGACGGGGTCGAGATCGGCAGATCGACGCCGATCGCCGCCGCCAACGGCTGTTCCATCAGAAAGACCTCGCGGCTGCTTGTACCCAGCCCGACCTCGTGAACCGCGCGACGCTCGACGCTGGTAATCCCGCAGGGAATCGTAATCAGAATTCTCGGCCGAAAAACGAGCATCGTTCCGCAAACCTTCTGAATCGAAAAGCGCAGCAGGTTTTCAGTAATTTCGTATTCCGCGATCACGCCGTTCCGCAAAGGCTGAACGACCTCGATCGTATCCGGGACGCGGCCCATCATATCTTTAGCCGCCTGGCCCCATTCGACCATCTTTAATTCTTCAATAATAATCGCCGCAATCGTCGGCTCCTGAAGCAAAAGCTGACGTCCTTCTGTGATGACTAAATTCATCGTGCCTAAATCGATTCCGAGTTCACGGGAAAGAAATGCCATTGTCGATCATGTCTCATTTCATCGCTGTTTGATACCTTATAATCATAAACGAAAACGCCTTATTTTAGCGGATCATTTTTTGAAAATCGGATACGAAAATTCGCTTTCCGTTTTGCCGCGCTTACGCGTAACCTGGACTTTCGGAGCAGCGCGGAAGCGCGCGCGAATTCCGACGAATCATGATGTTCGCGCGCCTGCGTCATCGCCTCTTCGGCGCGGCGAACCGCCTCCGCCGCCCGCGCTTCGTCAATTTCGTCAACATTTTCCGACGAATCAACGAGAATCCGAACTTCCTTCGGGAGCGTCTCGAGGATTCCGCCGGTACAGGTAAACGCGAGCTCTTCTCCGTCCAGCTTCAACCGGATCAAACCGTTATCGAGCTTCGCATACATACGAACATGATTTTCGAGAATTCCGACTTCGCCGGATTTCGTCGGAATCGCGGCGAAATCGGCGTTCCCTTCGTAAACGACATGATAACGTGAGTAAATCTTGACAGAAAAACTCATAACGCAGATTCCGAATGGATCTTCGCGGCTTTTTCTTTCGCCTCGTCGATTGTCCCGACCATGTGGAACGCCTGCTCCGGCAAATCGTCGACCTCTCCGTCTAAAATCGCACGGAAACCCTCGATCGTTTCGTCGATCGTCAAGTAGCGTCCCGAAAATCCCGTGTACCGTTCCGCAACGAACATCGGCTGTGAAAAGAAATGCTCAACTTTTCGCGCCCGATTAACGGTCAGCCGGTCAGCTTCGGAAATCTCGTCGATCCCCAAGATCGCGATAATATCCTGAAGATCGCGGTAATGCTGGAGAACGCGCTGAACCTCCCGCGCGACGCGATAATGCTTTTCGCCGACAATATTCGGATCTAAAATCCGCGACGTCGACGTCAGCGGATCGACGGCCGGATAAATTCCTTTCTGCGCGATCGATCGTTCGAGCGCGATCGTGGCGTCCAGATGCGTAAACGTCGTGACAGGAGCCGGATCGGAATAATCGTCAGCCGGCACGTAAACCGCCTGCATCGAAGTAATCGACCCCAATTTTGTCGACGTGATCCGCTCCTGGAGCTCGCCCATCTCGTTCGCCAGCGTCGGCTGGTACCCGACCGCAGAGGGAAGATTCCCTAACAACGCTGAAACCTCCGCGCCCGCCAGCGAAAAACGGAAAATATTATCAATAAAAAGCAAAACGTCCAAGCCCTGGTTCCGGAAAAACTCGGCGTTCGCTAAAGCCGTCAGCGCCACACGCAGCCGGACGCCCGGCGGCTCGTTCATCTGACCGAAAACCATAACCGTATCTTTTAATACGCCGGACTCGGTCATCTCCTGATACAGCTCCGTCCCTTCGCGCGTCCGCTCTCCGACGCCCGCAAAGACCGACAGACCGTGATGGACTTGAGCGATATTACGGATCAGCTCCATAATAATAACCGTTTTCCCGACGCCCGCGCCGCCGAAAATCCCCGTTTTCCCGCCTTTCGTAAACGGCGAAATCAGGTCGATCGCCTTGATCCCGGTTTCGAGAACTTCGACGCGCGTCGATTGATGCGAAAAATCAGGGCCGCTGTGATGAAGCGGATAATACATCTCTGAAACGATATGACCTTTCCCGTCTACCGGTTTTCCCAAGACGTTCATGATCCGTCCCAGAGAATCGTTGCCGACCGGAACCATAATCGGATATCCGGTTCGACGAACCGTCATCCCGCGCCGCAACCCGTCCGTCACGCCCATTGCGATACATCGCGCTACGCCGTTATCCATCAAAATTTCCACTTCGATAATCAGGTAATCCTGATCGGTTCGAATAACCTCCAGCGCTTCATAAATCCCCGGCATGTCGTCGGTCGGAAATTGAACGTCGATAACGCTTCCGTTAACTTGTACGATTTTTCCCGTCGCTTTTTTCATAACTGATTTATCCTGCTATGCGAAATTTTCAACCTTGCTCCATCGCGTTCGATCCTGTCACGATGTCTAAAATACTGTTGGTAATCGCCTGCTGGCGCGCGTTATTCATCGTCAGAATCAGTTCATCCGTCAGTTTTTTCGTATTTTCCGTCGCCTGATTCATCGCCAACATCCGCGCGGTATGTTCGGAAGCTTTTGACGAAACGAACGCGTTAAATATCGTCATCCGAATACAGCGCCGCATCAGAGAAAAAACGAACTCCTGCGGATCGCCGTCAAAAACACAGCCGCCGCGCAGCGTCGATTCAATTATTTCCGTCCGGTCTTCGCGTTCTTTAAGCATGTCGGTCAGCGGAAGCAGCCGAATCGACCGCGGCGTCAGCTGCCCGATCGATTCGTACGCCGTATACACAAGATAAACCTGACCGAATTCGCGCGCTTGAAAACGCCGCGAAATCATCTCAGACAGCGTCCCAACCTCGCGGAACCGCTGCACGCCGGATATATCGCTGAAATCAGCGATCAACTCTCTTTTCCGCTTCAACAGCATCTCTCGACCTTTTTTCCCGACCGAAATATATTTTTTCGCTTGAGGAATTCGCTCTTCGAGACGTTGAAGCTCCTGAAAGACGTTTCCCGGATATCCGCCCGCCAATCCGCGGTCGGCGCTGACAAAGACGATCAGAACCGGAAGCGCCGGATCCGGTTCGCGGAAAGCCGGAAACGCTTCGTTAAATTCTTTTTCCTGATAGACGTCAGCAATAACGCGCCAAATCAATCCGATATAGGGGTTCGTTTCTTCCGCCAGCCTCCGATACTGCCGGACCTGGCTGGAAGATACCGCCTGAAGCGCCCGCGTCAGCTGCCCGATACTCTCGACAGAATCGATCCGCTCCTTAATTGAGGTTAGAGAAGCCATAGAAGATTCGCTACTTCCAAATCAGCTCAAACTGCGCCAGAGCGGTTTTGAGCCGCTCTTCTAAAGGACGCTCAATCTGCCCGCTGGTTGTGATCTGATTTCCAATCGACGTAAAAGCGGAATGCATAAAAACCAGGAAATTCCGTTCCCACTCGCGGACGCGATGAACCGGAACGGAAGACAAATAACCTTTTAAGCCCGCATATAAGATCATAAATTCATCGCCTAAATGATACGGCGCGTATTGCGGCTGTTTCAGGAGTTCCTGGAGCGTCTCCCCGCGTTTCAGCTGAGCCCTTGTCGAAGGATCGATATCCGAACCATATTGAGAGAACGAAGAAATTTCGTAATACGCCGCCATATCCAGGCGCAGGCTTCCGGCGACTTTACGGATTGCCTGGCTCTGCGCCGACCCGCCGACGCGCGAAACCGAAATGCCGACGTTAATCGCCGGGCGTATTCCGGCGTTAAAAAGCCCGGATTCAAGGTAAATCTGCCCGTCGGTAATCGAAATGACGTTCGTCGGAACATATGCCGAAACGTCCCCCAACTGCGTCTCGATAATCGGAAACGCGGTCGAACTGCCGCCGGTTCGCGCCAGGGGGCGGATCAGGACCTCGTTTTTGTCCGGACGGGATTCGAGAGCGGCCCGAATTTCCTTGAGCGCCAATGGGCCGGAATAAATCTTCCCGTCGACCGAATCGACGGTCTCCGCTTCCGGCTTTGAATAATCTTTCGAAACAAAAGTATATCGTTTCGCCATTTTCGACGAACGTTCCAATAAGCGGGAATGCAAGTAAAACAGGTCGCCGGGATAAGCCTCGCGTCCGGGCGGACGCCGCAGCAGCAGCGATAACTGACGGTACGCCCAGGCATGTTTCGTCAGATCGTCGTATATGACCAGAACATCCTCGCCCTGATCCATAAAATACTCGCTCATCGCGCAGCCGGCATACGGCGCGATATACTGCGTTCCGGCGTTGTCGTCCGCTCCGGCAACGATTATGATCGTGTGGGCTAACGCGTTCTGCTCCGTCAGTTTGGCGATAATCTGCGCGATCGAAGATTTTTTCTGTCCGATCGCCACATAGATACATTTTACGCCGGAATCGCGCTGATTAATAATCGTATCGATCGCGATCGCCGTCTTTCCCGTCTGGCGATCGCCGATAATCAGTTCCCGCTGACCGCGGCCGATCGGGATCATCGCGTCGATCGCTTTAATCCCCGTTTGCAGCGGCGTATCGACATTGGAACGGTCGTTTATCTCCGGCGCCGGACGTTCTATCGGATAAAACGCCTCCGATTGGATGGATCCTTTCCCGTCGATCGGTTCGCCGAGCGGATTAATCACGCGGCCTAAAAAGCGCGGACCGACCGGAATCGACGCGATCCGATTCAGCTGCTTAACAACCATGCCGGGTTTAATCGTCAGGTAATTTCCTAAGACGATCGCGCCGACATAATCAAACTCAAGCGTAAACGCGATTCCGATCGCGCCGTTTTCAAACTCCACCAGTTCCTGACTTCCGACATTGTCAAGACCGCGAACGCGGGCGATCCCTTCGCCGACCTCAACGACGATTCCGATATCGGCAACTTCATAGGCCGGTTCAAAAGATTGAACCTTCCGAAGGATTTCATTTGTCAGATTCTGAAAATCAAGATTCGCCATGACCGATCCTTTCCGCTGCATCAGGAATTCTCAACCCTCAATTATAGGATTATCAGGGATTTTTAGCGAATGAAAGGAAAAAACGATGATCGGAGCGCAGCGTTTTACGGCGGATCAAATTTCGCCGAAGAATTAAATCGAATAGACCGATTGTACGGTCGATTCTCCGGATAATTTTTCGTAAATTCATATCAAAACCCAACGAATCTGTTCTTGAAGTCCTGTCATACGCTCTATGTGAAAGTTAACTTTTTGGGTAAAATTATATATTGGCGTTGTACCCTTCGCCAGAGTATTTATTTAACCGAAAGGGCTTGAAAACATGAAGATTCTGTTGTTGAAAGATGTCTATAAGCTGGGTCATGCCGGCGACATCAAAAAAGTTGCCGACGGCTACGCCCGCAACTTCCTGATCCCGCAGGGATTCGCCGCGTTGGCGACCCCCGCCGCCGTCAAGCACGCTGAAGAAATCCGCGCTCATGCCAACGTTCTTCGCGAGCAGATGAAGGGCGAAATGATGACCTTGTCGGAAAAAATCGACGGACTGCGAATCGCGTTTCCGATGAAAGCCGGCGAAACCGGAAAACTTTACGGCTCGATCACGTCGCAGATGATCGTCGACGAAATCAATCGTCAGACCGGCGCCGAAATCGACCGCCATAACTTGGAAGTTTCTCCGATCCGGACGCTGGGCGAGCATACGGTTGTCGTCCGCTTAACCGCCGATATCAATCCTTCCGTTCGCGTTCTCGTTCATCGCGAAGGCGAAAAAGTCGTTTTCCAGGAAACGGCCGAAGAAGCGGAAGCCGCCGTCGAAACTGCTGAGACCGTCGAAGCGAGCGACGCAGAATAATCGATCCATCAGAAAATAAATCCAATTAACAGGCAAACGACCGGGCGCTGGATCAGCGCCTGCCGTTTTTAAAACCCGAATCTGCGCGAAAGCTAAAATAGCCAAGCCGTTTCCCTGTATAATGTTGAGTATGTATAAAGACGCAGGAAAACTCATTCGCGATACGCGTGAAAATCAGAATATTTCGTTAGAAAAAATATCGAAAGATCTTCATATTCGGATCACGTATCTCCAGGCGATCGAAAACGGCCGCCCGGAAATCCTGCCGTCCGCGGTTCAAGGGCGCGGATTCATTCGCATGGCAGCGCTCTATCTGAAGCTGGACCCGAATCAGGTGCTCGCTATTTGGGATGCTCCGTCGTTCGACGGAATATCGGCGCCCGCGCGGTCCGCCTCCCCCGATTCGCCCGTTTCGGATTCCAAAAAACCCGCGTTCCCCTTCTTCGCAGGCAGAAACCGAAACGAACTCGTCCCGCCCGTTTCCGACCCGGGGCAGGAGCAGGCGGCTGCCGTCGTATCGCCGGCGCAGTCGATCTACGACCACATTGGAGCCCAGCTGCGCGAACGGCGCGAGTTGTTGGGATTGCCGTTCGAAGAGGCCGAAAAATTCACAAATGTCCGCGCGCAGTACCTGCAGCTTTTAGAAGAAGGAAAGTTCGGCGAGTTAGAATCCTCGGTTCAAGCGCGCGGGATCCTTTATAACTACGCGAATTTTCTGAATCTGAACGGCGACGATATCATGATTCAATTTGCGAACGCCTTACAGCTCCAAACCGCCGCCCGTCATTTTCCCGACGGCAACGGTCAAAAAAAGAAAAAAGAAAAACAGGTTCGTAAAGCGGGAGCGTTTTCGCGCTTTTTTACCCCGGATTTGTTCATCGGCGTAACCGTCATTATCGGCGTCATCGCGCTGGCAATTTACAGCCTGATTACAATCCCCGCATATCGAAATCAGGCGGCGCTGAAAAATACCGCCGTTCAGGAATATGTCATCGCAGCTCAAACGGGAATCGTCACGCCGTCGGCCACGCCCGAAATTCCGACCGCGCTTCCGACCGCGGCCGAAGCGCCGGCCGGCGCTTTGATCAATGAGGGTTGGATCGAAAGCGGCGATTCCGAGCTTGAACCCGAAGGAGACGAGACGAACGAGGAAAGCGAAGCGGTCGATACCGAGACGCCGGCGCCGATGGACGGCGCGATCCAAGTATATATCGAAGCGGATCAACGCGCATTCCTGCGCGTTACCGTCGACGAAGCGATCGTCTTCGTCGGACGAACCGAACCCGGGAAGATTTACCCGTTCAGCGGCAATCAGATGATTGAAGTTGAAACGGGGAACGCGTCGGCGCTGCGAATCCAATATAATAACCGGAACCTGGGGACAGTCGGGAATTACGGCGAGATCAAAAAAATCGTTTTTTCCGAATCGCTGATTCAAACCTCGACGCCGGTCATCTCGCCGACGCCGACCGAAACGTTCGCGCCGACGTACACGGTCCAATCCGACGTCGCCACGCCGACGGTCACAATCACGCCGTATATCCCCTAAATCTCAAAACGGAAGAATTAAACGCATCTGTATGGAAAAAAAATCTTTCTACCTTTATTCGCTGGGCTGCGCCAAGAACACCGTCGATTCGAACGTCCTCGCGCAAATCTTAATCCGCAATGGGTTTAAATTCGAAATCAATCCGCAAAAAGCGCGTTTTATGATCGTCAACACCTGCGGATTTATCAAACCAGCGCGCGACGAGGCGGTCGAATCCTTGAACGAGCTCGATAAAATCCGTAAGCCCGGCCAATACTTGTTGGCCGTAGGGTGCATGGCCGAAAAATTCCGCGAAGAAATTCAACAGCGCAGCCCCGGCGTAGACGGTATCCTGGGAACGCGCTCGCTGAGAAATATCATGCGCCTGATCCAATCGCTCGACGGCAGCCTGACCGTCTCCGCTCCGTCCGACATTCCCGAAAACGTCGTCGCGCCGCAAGGCCCGTCCGCTTACCTGAAAATTGCCGACGGCTGCTCGCGGAATTGCGCCTTTTGCGCCATACCGCTCATCAAAGGAAAATGGCAGAGCCGATCTGTCGACGACATTCTTCGCGACGCGCGCGCGCTCGAAAAATCCGGAACGCGTGAAATTATCCTCGTCGCCCAAGATTCGACAGCGTACGGGATCGACCGCGGCGAGAAGGACGCGCTCCCCGGATTAATCGAAAAAATCATGGACGCGGCGCCGACCGTTCCCTGGATTCGAATTTTATACGCGTATCCTGGAATCGTATCCGATCGGCTGATCGATTTAATGGCGGAGAATGAACGTTTGCTCCCCTATTTGGATATCCCGCTCCAGCACGCCGATCCGGATGTCCTAAAACGGATGAACCGGCCGGCTGACGTCGAATGGGTTTATCGAACGGTCGCGAAGATGCGCGAACGCGTTCCCGGAATAGCGATCCGCTCGACCTTTATCAGCGGCTTTCCGGGCGAAACAGAAGCCCAGCACCAAACGCTCTATAATTTTATTGAGGAATTAAAATTTGACCGCGTCGGCATTTTCCCATATTATCAGGAAGAAGGAACGCCGAGCGCCGCCATGCCAGACGACGTACCGCCGGAAGTCAAACAAGCGCGGATCGACCGGATTATGGCGATGCAGAAACGCGTATCCCGCAAGATCAACCGTTCTTTTATCGGGGAAACGCTCGACGTTCTGATCGAAGGCCAGGATCGGGGCTTGTATTTCGGTCGATCTTACCGAGACGCGCCGGAAATTGACGGGTACGTTTTTGCCGAAGGAACCTGCGGAATCGGCGACATAATTCCGGTTAAAATCCAAAGCGCGCTTGATTACGACCTGACCGGAAAAGTCATCTAATCAAATCGAGCCGGATTATCGAACGAAACAATTCATTCAAAAAAGACCGCCTATGATTTTTCCAGGTGGTCTTTAGATTCAGTTGATTTGATATGAGGTAAATTTACGGCACCGGCGGCTCAATCACGACGGGAGGTTCAGCCGGCGGTTCGATAATCGGCGGTTCGGTCGGGACAATAATTTCCGGCGTCGGTTCAATCGGAATCACGGTCGGTTCGCCCGGCAACGGCATAGCGGTCGGCGCTTCCGCCGGCGGCGGAGCGATTTCCGGCGTCGCGGTCGGCGGTTCGCAAATATCTTGAACGGCTGTCGCCGTCGCCGCGACCGCATCGTTCAGCGAAATCGCCAAACTCTGATTATAGTACTCGCGCGCTTTACAGTAATCTTCCGTTCCCGGTTCATACTGCGCGATTAAATGATGCCCATATTCGTAACTGGCTTGAACGTAGCGATCCTGAGCCGTTTTTCCCGAGCTGCGATCATACATAAACGGGTTCGAGCTGTAGGCATCCGAATAATAACGCAGCGCTTTTTCCCAGTTCACTTCCCAAAATCCGGCGCCGGCTAAATAGTTCCGAGCTGCCAAACGGGAATTATTCGCCTCGGCGTCAATCGGGCCGAACGCTTCCGAAAGCGTAATCTTATAAATCCCGGGTTCGAGATACCCGTCGCCGATCTCCTTGATCCCCAAATGCCGCAGCGCGATATAATACAAACTGTCAACCGCTAACGACTCATATTCCAGATTTTTATCGCGCAGCGCATTCAGCGTCCCAATTGCCGCGGCCCAGTCTTTCGACCCCATCTGGGATCGCGCCGTCTGGAGCATATCGGCTTCACCGCGCAAATCGACCGTCGGCGTCGGTTCCGGCGTTGCGGTCATCATCGGCGTCGGCGTCTCGCGGGGGAAAAGCTTGACTTGAAGCTCCGTATATTTCTGGGTAGCGCCCGGGTAATTCGGGTCCACATCGATCACCCATTTCAAGCGCGTATTGGCGTTTTCATATTTCTCATTCTCGATATCGATCAGCGCTAATTGATATTGCTGAGACGCGGCCTGAATTTTCTGCGCGTTTGCCTGCGCTTCGCGGGCGCTGATCGCGGTTTTGTATCCGAGTACCGCCCCACCGGAAACGAGTAAAATAAAAACCAGAATCCCTAAAAAGACCCAGCGGCCAAACCCGTCGCCCTTTGGTTTCGGCGGCTTCCGGCCCGCGGGCGGTTTACCCGGCTGTTTCGCCGCTTGCGCGTACATTGGATGATTGCCCGCGCCCGGAACGGGCGGCTGTCCGTGCGGAGGATATGGCTGAGCGGTTCCGCGCGGCGGAAAACCTGGCTGCGCGCCCGCCCGCGCCCCCGGCGGCGGCGCGCCCTGCGGCGGATAGTTCGGGTTCGCCGGATAAGGGCTGCCTGGGCGCGGGCCTTGCGGATGATTCGGATATCCTTGCGGAAGTCCCTGGCCCGGCTGGTTCGGCGCAGTTCCCTGACTCAGCGGTTGATTCGTTTGGTTTTCATTCATATTTTAATAGCCCTGTCTTTCCAGTTGAGAATTCGGTCGCTTCGCAGAATTCCCTTAAAAAGTTTTCAACATTCGTATTTCCGGGAGAATAAACGGAAGATAAACCGCGACCGATAAACCCATCCCAATTAACGATTTTACCAGATTAAGTAAGCCGGGATTCAAACTCAAACCCGGGAACGCTTCAAAATTGAGCGCGCCGATTCCTAATAAGACAGCTGCGGCGACAGCGGAACCGATCGCCGCGCGCAGAATCGTCCGTTTCATCCCGGATAATTTGACGCTGACGCGTTCCTGATCCGAAGCCGCCGCGCCTTCGCCGAAAAGTCTTACCAACCGCGAATTCCCAAGTTTCGCGCTTCTTCTAAACGGATCCAGGCCGAGCCAAAGAATCAGCAGCACAGCCTGAACCGTAAAAGCGATCGAATCGGAAAGACTGATCCCCGAAACGCCGAGCGACCGATATAACGTCAGCCCCGAAATCATGAACGCAATAAAATTCAGAATCGTCGCGATAAGCGGCGACAGCGCGTCCTGCTGAGCGTAGAAGGAACGATTGACGACTTCCAACAGGCAATGACCGGTCAAACCGATAAGGAATCCGCGCAGCGTCCACATCAACAACGCCGTTTCACCGCTCGTCATCTTCAACGCGAAAGCGGCAACCGGTCCGAACCCCATTCCGAAGATAACCGCGCTTCCGAACGTCAACGCGACAACCAGACGGCAAGCGTTTGAAAACGCGGCCGCGAAACGGTCATGCTCCGCGTCGGCAATAAAAAGCGATAACGAAGGCAATAAAGCCGTTCCTAACGCCGTCCCGATTAACGTCTCAGGCAATTGTTGGAACATATAGCCATAAGATAAAGCGGTAACGGCTCCGGTTTGAAGCCGGGAAGCTAAATTGTCTCGGAAAATAAAAATCAATTGAACAAAAAAGACGGTCAAAATGCGCGGAATCAAAATTCGAATCATGCGCCGAACGTTTTCATCCCGGACATCGCAGAGCGGTTCCCAGCGAAACCCGAGGCGAAGCAAACCGGGAAGCTGCACCATTAGATGCATCACGGCTCCCGCAATCACGCCGTACGCCAGACCGTCAATTCCAAGCCCAAACGTCGGATAAACGAGACCGAAAAAAGAGCCGCCGCCTTCGGGCGCGAGAAAAACAGCGCCGATAATCTGACCGACATTATAAAAAAGCGGCGCGATTCCCGGCAGAAGAAAACGGCGGTTCGCCTGCAGCGCGCCCATACATAATCCGCTCACGGAAAAAATCAGCGTCGATATCAGGTTTAATCGCATCAGCCGCACGACGTCGCGCTGCGCCGCCGCGCTGAATCCGGGCGCGATCCCGATCTCGGACGTCACGATCGTATCGGCGAAAGCCCAAATGATCAGCGCTAACAAAAACGAGGCGATAAACGTCAGGTTCAGAATCGACGAAAAAACGCGCCAGCCGTCGGATAAGGATTTTTTTTCGATAACCTCCGTTAAAACCGGAATTACGACCATCGCCATCGCGCCGCCGCTGATCAGGATGAACAGCATGTCGGGGAGATTATTCGCGATATTGAAAACGTCGAGCGCGTCGGATAACCCGAACTGACGCGCGATGATTAGCTGACGCAGGATCGCCAAGATTTTATCCGCCGTGAAACAAGCAACCAGCAGCAACGATGTTTTTGATAAAGAAGAAAGTCTCATATTCAAATTTTATCCAAACAGGGAAGCGGCGGATCGAACAGGCTGAATAAAATGATAAAATTCCTTCATGATCAAAAAAGATACGTTCCTATCAACAACCGGCGGCGATAACGCAATCGCAGCCGGACTATATGTCGTCGCCACGCCGATCGGGAACCCCGCGGATTTCACCTTCCGCGCCGTCGAAACGTTGAAGAAGGCCGATATACTCGTCTGCGAAGAGTATCGGAACGGACTCCGGCTCTTAAAAAAACTCGGCATTACGGAAAAAGAAATCCTAACGCTGAACGAGCATAACGAGCAGCAACAGCTGGACGCCTGCCTGTTGAAAATTGCGGCCGGATCCAGTCTGGCGCTCGTTTCCGATTGCGGAACGCCGCTCTTCTCCGATCCGGGCCACGCGCTCGTCAAAGTTATCAGCGACGCCGGATACCCGGTTGTCCCTATTCCCGGGGTTTCTTCCTTGATGGCGGCGTTATCCGCAGCCCCGATCCATCTCAAACAGTTCTTTTTCGCCGGATTTTTACCGCGAGCCGAGAAAGACCGAGCCGCGGAATTGAAACGGTTGAACCTGATGCGCGTTCCGATCGTTCTGATGGATACGCCCTACCGGATGAGCGCGGTTTTGAACGCCGTGAGCGCGGCGTTCGGGAAAAAACGAACCGTGACGCTGGCGATGAACCTGACGCAGCCGGACGAAAGAATATTGACGGACAGCGTTTCCGCTATTTTAGAAAACGTTCAAAACCAGAAAAAAGAATTCATTCTAATCATCCATTGACGGATCCGTCGATTTCCGCAGCATCAGGATCGGCGCCGGATCCGGTAACATTTTTCGTACGGTTGCTTGACAGATTCTGAAAGCACTGCTAAAATTTCTTACGTTGTTCGGAAATAGAAAACAACAACAAAACGCCTCCATCGTCTAGGGGACTAGGACGCAACCCTTTCAAGGTTAAAACGGGAGTTCGAATCTCCCTGGAGGTGCAGACGAAAACACGTATCCAGCGTGTTTTTTTATTTTACAACGCTAATTCTCAGACAAAACTTCCGCGCGGGAATAAATTCGTCCCGACAAGGAACCCGTCATAAATTGACACCGCATGGAAACCTCTATATAATGCATGTTATAGACGTTCCCCAAGAGAAGCGAAAAATTTCAGACCGTTTGAAATCATTTTCCTCTTCTGGCCATATTTATTGAGAAAGGTAGACAGCCATGCTCCAGCAAGTTATGACCGAGCCGGGAAAAATTGAATTCCGCGAAATTCCGATCCCGGAAATAAAGGACGACGAAGTTCTGATCAAAATGACGCATATCGGCATCTGCGGATCGGATATCCACGTATTCCACGGCGAGCACCCCTTTACTTCCTACCCCGTTACGCAAGGACACGAGGTTTCAGGAGAAATCGTTTCCGTCGGGAAAGACGTCGCGGATTTCAAGCCCGGTCAAAAAGTCACAATTCAGCCGCAGGTAACCTGCGGAAAATGCCATCCCTGCCGGCACGGGAAATACAACCTTTGTGAAGAACTCAAGGTAATGGGGTTCCAGACGACCGGAATGGCGTCGCAGTTCTTCGTTACCGATGCGGCGCGGGTGATCGCGCTGCCGGAAAACGTCAGCCCCGTCGAAGGCGCCATGATCGAACCGTTAGCCGTCGCCGTCCATGCGATACGCCGCGCCGGAGACGTCAGCGGATTAAAGATCGTCGTTCTCGGCGCGGGACCGATCGGGAACCTGGTCGCGCAGACCGCCAAAGGATTGGGCGCTGCGGAAGTCATGATTACCGATATCAGCGATTTTCGGCTGAAAAAAGCCGCGGAATGCGGAATTGACCATTGCGTCAATACCAAATCCGAGAATCTCGGGGAAGCGATCGCGAAAGCCTACGGAGCTGATAAAGCCGACGTTATTTATGATTGCGCCGGGAATAACGTAACGATGGGGCAGGCGATTCAATACGCCCGCAAAGGAAGCATGATTATCCTGGTCGCCGTCTTCGCGTCCATGGCGTCAATCGATCTGGCGGTCGCCAACGATCATGAACTCGATATTAACAGCAGCATGATGTACCGCCGCGAAGATTATGTCACCGCGATCGAGTTAGTCCAATCCGGAAAAGTCAAATTGCAGCCGCTCGTTTCAAAGTCGTTCCCGTTCAGGCAATTTTCGGACGCGTACCGATATATCGAAGAAAACCGTGAATCGACAATGAAAGTTATTGTCAATATTCAGGAATAAAATAAAGTTTTAGAAGTCGGAAGGATTCGCTTATGTCATATTTAGATGAGCTGTTCGGGCTAAAAGGGAAAGTCGCTATCGTGACCGGCGGAGGCAGGGGTATCGGTCAGGTCGTCGCAGTCGGATTAGCGAAGGCCGGCGCTGAGGTCGTTATCTTAAGCCGAAGCGGCGCGGACGAAACGATCCGATTAATCGAAGAATCAGGCGGGAAAGCTTATTATCTGCGCTGCGACGTGACGGTCGAAAAAGATGTCGACGCCGCGTTATCCGAAATCATGAAGCGGTCGGGATCGATCGACGTCGTATTCAATAACGCGGGAATCTGCATACATAAACCCACCTTCGACTCTACGGTTGAGGAATTCCGCCAGGTCATCGACTGCAACCTGACCGGCGAGTTTATCGTCTGCCGCGCCGCCGGAAAAATCATGATCGAGAACAAAATCAAGGGCAGCATCATTAACATGGCGTCGATGTCGGGAACCATCTGCAACGTGCCGCAGTGGCAATGCTCATATAACGCGTCGAAAGCCGCCGTCATCCACATGACGCGATCCTTAGCGGCCGAGTGGGCGGAAACCGGCGTCCGCGTTAACAGCCTAAGCCCCGGTTATATCGCCACGCCGATGTCCGTCGATACGCCCCAGGAACTCAAGGATGCTTGGATACCGTTGATCCCGATGCACCGCATGGGGAACCCGGAGGAATTAATCCCGCCGGTGCTGTATCTGGCGAGCCCCGCTTCCGGTTATACGAGCGGAAGCGACGTTATCGTTGACGGCTGCTATACCTGCATCTAAAAGAAAGTCCTCAGGAAACAAAGGCGGAAACGTTCCTCAGAAAAAGGCTTTCCGCCTTTTTTCGTTAAGTCACGGCAGATTTTTCATCCAGCCTTTCGCAATACGCTCGTCAAGATCGGACAACGAAGGCAAATCGTCAAGAACGCTGTAGGATTCAACGCAGGCCGCGCCAGCGGCGACCGCGCTCCGCAGGCATGAGCGCCAATCGGATCCGCGCAAAAGCTGCGTCAGGAACGCGGCGATGCTGACGTCGCCTGCGCCGACTGACGACAGCACCCGATCAGGCCGGTAACTCGCTTCAAAATACCGAATATCCCGCCATGCGGACAAAACCGGCTTCAGCGCCGATCCGACCTTCTCGATCCGATCCGAATCCGCCGTCGCTAAATACATCCCCTTTTCGCCGCACTTAACGCATACGACAGCTGCGCCGAAGTCAAGCAATATTTCCGCCAAGGGGCGGACATCGGCCTCGGTCAGGATTTTACAAACATCCGCTCCGTCCGCGCGCTTGCGCCAATCGTTCAGGCGTTCTTTATCCAGCATGTAGCAAAGTTCTTCCGCGCTCGGCATAAAAATATCCACATAAGGAACCGCGCGCGTCAGGATCAATCGCCAGTCAAGCTGACCGTTCGGGGCTAACGGATCAATCCCGCAGCTGTCGAGAGAAGTCGTCACGCCCAGCGCTTTAACGCGGCTCATCAAGCGAACCAGTTCCTCGCCGTCATTTTCATACATCCGTTTCATAATCGTCGGATAACCGAAATGAAAAAGTTTCGCTCGCGATACAAGTTCATAATCGATATCGTCCGAGCAAAACGAATCGTTTCCCGCCGGATAATGCAAAAAAAATCGATCGATCCCCCGCGGCGCTAATACGACCGAATAGGCCGTCCCCTCGTCGCATTCGATAAAATGATCGAAAGCGGTGAAATGCGCGATCCTTTTCCGAATCTGCTCGCCGAATTCGTCCCGGCCAATTTTCGCGATCAGCGCGGTTCGCGCGCCAAAACGGCACATGGCTAAGCCGGTATTCGAAACGCAGCCGCCGGGATTCAGGACGGCCTGTTTCACAATAACCGTATTCGCCGGACGAAAAATTTCCGTAATCCGGCTTCCTTCCGGATTATCGAAAACCGGCGTAAAATCCAAGCAGATCAACCCAGCGACGACAGCGTCGATTGACGCTGCCGAAGCGTCGGTTTGACCGATTGAATTGATTTTAGAAGAATCGTCTCGAACGCGCATGGGAACTCCTTTTCGATAGAACGGGATGAATCAAGCCATAAGATTCAAAAATATATACGATTTAGTATACCCATCCCCATCAAAAATAAAAAGGAAAAACAGCGTATCTCGCAAAAAAAAAACCTAAAACCGACCCCGCTCCGCAGAAATCGCCCAAGATCCTGTTGAGACATGAAATCAAAAGAATTGCCGACGCGCAGGCCAAGAATGATTTGATTCTTGACACTAAAGATTTTAGCCTCTAAAATAGAAGAAAGGGAAACAGTTTTTTACTCAAATAGTAAAAGACTGAAATATTTGAATCAATCGGATTCATTTCAACAAAAATACAACCAGCAGATCTACCCCAACCGCAAGCCGCGATTTCGTTTTAATCGATCAGAAACATCCGCATAAAACGGGCGACTGATAGAAAGGAGTTATACCCTAAACTTCGAAGACAGTTTCAAAAAGAGCTTTCATTATTAAGTTCAAAATAAGGAGGCAGCACATTGGTTTCAAACGAAAATGAATATGTTCTTGTTTGCAAAGATATCAGCAAAGCGTTCGGCGGCACCCAAGCGTTAAAAAGCGTCCAACTGAAAATAAAACCGGGAGAAGTCCACGCGCTCATGGGGGAAAACGGCGCCGGGAAATCGACTTTGATGAAAATCGTTATCGGCCTTTATAAACAAGATAGCGGCAGCATGACGTTCGAAGGAAAGCCCTATCAGGCGAAAGGGCCTGTGGACGCGATTAAGGCCGGAATCGCAATGATCCATCAAGAGCTGAACCCGGAGCCGCATCTTTCGATCGCAGATAATATTTTTCTGAAGCGCGAAGATACGGTTTGCGGGATTTTCCTCAATAAAAAGAAACAAAACGATCGCGCGAATGAGATTCTTCGGCAATTCTCCTTTCCGTACGAATCGACAACGTTGATTAAAGAACTGACGCTGGCCCAGGTTCAGATGATCGAAATTATCAAGGCGGTCTCATCCGACGCGCGCTTGATTATTATGGACGAACCGACTTCTTCGCTTGACAGCGAAGAGACAGCGCACCTTTTCCGCGTCATCAACGACCTGAAATCCAAGGGCGTAGCGATTATCTATATTTCACATCGGATGAACGAAATCTTCGAAATCTGCGATCAGGTTTCCGTCTTCCGCGATGGGATGTATATCGGATCAAAGCCCATAGCCGACGTTTCGCGCCACGACTTAATCGAAATGATGGTCGGTCGGAAAGTCGAAAACGTCTTCCCGAAAATTGATTGCGAAATCGGGGATGTCGTCTTCGAAGCGCGGGGCTTGACCGGAAAAGGATTTTCAAATATCAACTTTAAAGTTCGCGCCGGCGAAATATTGGGGATTTCCGGCTTGGTCGGGTCCGGCCGAAGCGAAACGATGCGCGCCATTTTCGGTCTTGATTCCTACGAATCCGGGAAAATATTCCTGAACGGAAAAGAAATCCGGATTAAATCGCCCGCGGACGCAATCGCAAAAGGGATCTGCATGGTCAACGAGGATCGAAAAAATTTCGGTCTTTGCTTGCTGCGGTCTCTTCGGGAAAATATCTCGCTTCCGAATCTCCCGAAACATCAGCCGCACCTATTAATTGACCAGGCGCGCGAAAAACGCGAATGCGAAGACGTCGCGAAAAAGCTGACGGTTAAGGCGGCCAGCATCGAGCACACAGCTTATTCGCTTAGCGGCGGCAATCAGCAGAAAGTCGTCATCTCGAAATGGATCATGGCGAACCCCAAGCTGCTTATTTTGGATGAGCCGACCCGCGGCGTCGACGTTGGCGCGAAAGCTGAAATTCATGCGCTGATGTGCCAATTCGCGGCGAAGGGCATGGCGGTCATCATGATATCGTCGGAACTTCCCGAAGTCATGAGCATGAGCGACCGCATTCTGGTTTATCATGAAGGTCGAATCGGCGGAGAAATTCTGCGCTCGGAAATCCTTTCCGAATCGGTAACTGAAAAAGATATTTTAGCGAAAGCCTTTGGCGGAGTTTCGGGATAATACTATGATCGAGAACATAAAAATTTCAAGAAAAAATAACGATGCATTAAAGCGGTTCATGGGAAATTACGGAATCGGGGTAGTTCTGATCATCATGATGGTTGCGATCGGAATCATGGAACCGAGTTTCGCGACGAAAAATAATTTTATCAACGTCGCCGCTCAAGTTTCCATCAACGGTATGATCGCTTACGGGATGTGCTTAGCGATTACGACCGGCGGTATCGATCTTTCCGTCGGCGCCCAGTTGGCTCTTACCAGCTGCGTTTTAGGTCAAACCATTACGAATATGAACATGAATATCTGGCTGTCCTGTTTGATCGCGTTGGCGGTATCTACCGCTTTCGGATGCTTGAACGGGATCCTGATCGCGAAATTCAACATGTTTCCTTTCGTCGTGACCTTATCGACCCAGTTGGTCATCCGCGGCTTGTCGCAGGTGATCAGTTCCGGCAAGGCAATTTCCTTGACCAGCATGGAATTCAAAGGAATCTACTCAAATAAACTGCTCAGCATCCCCGTCCCGATCGTTATGCTGTTCGTCGTAACGATTGTTATGTACCTGCTCTTACATTGGACCGTTTTCGGACGTTATATCTTCGCTGTCGGCGGAAACGTCAACGCCGCAATCGCGTCCGGCGTCAGCGAGTTTAAAACTAAAGTCGGCGTTTATACCGTAAGCGGTTTGCTGGCCGGGGTCGCTGCGATAATTTTTACCGCGAAAACCGGGTCGGCCCAATCCAATATCGGAATCGGTTACGAAACGGACGCGGTTGCCGCCTGCGTACTCGGCGGAACTTCATTCGCCGGCGGGATTGCGACAATCCCCGGCGTATTAATGGGTATTTTTATCATCGGCTTTATCTATAACGGTATGAACCTGATCGGCGTTTCGTCCTATTATCAGTCGATCGTAAAAGGCTGCGTCATCATCGGGGCTGTGCTGCTCGATATGCTGATGAATAAAAAGAATCAATAATCAGAAAGGTTTAAAGTTAATATGTCTAAGAAATTTATTGTTTGTCTTTTGATTTTTGTGTTGGCGCTCGGGCTTGTTGCCTGCGGTCAAACCGAAAAACCGGCTGCCGACGACGCGGCGACGGAAAGCAAGGCGGATGCCCCTGCCGCCCGCGTCGGCGACGTCAATGGCGATGGAAAAATCGTTGTCGGTTATATTTCGAAAAATTTGACGGATCCGTTCCATGCGCCGATCAACTCTTACGCTGAAACAACCTTGGAACAGATGAAGAAAGACGGCGTTATCGACAGTTGGACCGGGATTCTCGACGGCGAAACCGACCCGAATAAACAGATCGACCGCGCTGACGAATGTATCACCAAAAGCGCCGACTACGTCATTATCCTCCCCGCTGAAGCCGAAGCTTCCGATCCGGCCGTGACGAAACTCGTCGACGCAGGTATTAAGGTCATCGTCGTCAACTCGAAAACGGTCAGCACAGATGAAAAAGCCATCGCTTACTGCGGTTCCAACGACGTCGAGGCCGGCCGTATGCTGGCGAACTGGGTCCTCGAAAACGTTCCGAACGGCGGAAAATACGTCCACTGCACCGGCGTTCTCGGCAATTCCGCGCAGTTGGAACGCGGCCAGGGCATCAAGGAAATCATGGACAAGCATCCGGAATTTGAAATGGTCGGCGAACCGGATACGCAGTGGTCGGGCGATAAATGCGCCAATGCGACAACCGACGCAATCGCGCAATATGGATCGGAACTCGTCGCCATTATCGCCGATAACGACGATATGTCTTCGGCCGCCCAGCGCGCCGCGAACGACGCCGGACGCAGCGACATCATCTGCATCGGCGTTGACGGGAACCAGAACCCGCTTCAGATGGTCAAAAACGGCGAATTAGGCGCGACCGTTCTCCAGGACGGCGTCGGGCAGTTAACCGCGGGTATCGAAGTTATCAAGGCTTCGATCGAAGGGCGCGAATTCGATAAAGAACCGGTGATCCCGTTCGTTCTCGTAACGAGCGAAAACGTCGGGCAGTATCTCGATTAATCGAATTTGTATCAAATACAATCTAAAAGAGTGCGCGGACAGATGCCCGCGCACTCTTTTTTCACTTTTCAGTCAAAGAATTCCCCGCTATGGATAATCATTAATGCGGAAAAGAGAATCTTTTTTTAACATTAGATGGTAGACTGTATATTTACAATCGGAAGGACGCAAAACGCCTTCCAAAGCAGACATTATCAAAGAATTGGGGACATCGCATAAGGAATGCGCCGAGAACGGATATCCGACAACGTTTACTGGTTTCAGAGCGAAGACTACGCGCAAGTCACGGCCGGCGTCATTACCGGACCGCAATGGGCAATCGTCGTAGATACGCTGGCCTATCCCGATGAAGCGAAGGCTATTCGGGAATTTGTGACGGAAGAATTAGGTTTGCCGGTTCGCTATCTGATCAATACCCACTCCCATTCCGATCATGCCTGGGGGAATTGTTTTTTCCCCGGCGCGACGATTATCGCCCATACCAAATGCGCCGAGAACCTGAAAACCAACGGATTCCAAGCGCTCGAAGAAACGAAAAAGACGAATTCCGAATTTGCTGATTCAAAAATAATAATTCCGCATCTGACCTTCGATATCGGCGAATTGACCTTGAAAGTCGGGAAAAAAAATATCATCGTCATGCTAACGCCAGGTCATAGCGACGATGGAATCAGCGTATTCGTTGAAGAAGATCGAATTCTTTTCGCCGGCGATAGCTTCCTCGCCGTTCCGCAGTTTTCCGGCGGCTCGCACGACAACAGCGTTGCGACAATTCAAAAAATCGCCGCGTTGGGATTGGAAAATATTATCCAAGGGCACGGGGATATCGTCCTGCGCGGCGAAATCGATACGGCCGTCGAAGAAAACTTAGCATATCTCGAAAAAATAAAACAGATCGGCGAAGATGCGCTCAGGTTCCGCAACCCGGCGATTTACTTGAACCAATTCGATATAGAGTCCTGCGGGAAGTCCCGCGTCCTGATCAGCGGACTGGCTACTTCGATTCATACCGGGAACTTGATCGCCGCATATAAAAAAGCGCTGACCGAAATCGGCCGGCCCGAAAATGAAGACGAACTAATCAATAACGACGCGGACGACGACGATTTCGGAGATTTCTTCTCCTCAGAAGAATCGACGTATAATCCGGATCGAGATTCAAGCGACGACCCGGATCCGGATTTCGAATACATGGACAACTACGATAAGTTAGACGATTTTTAGAACCGCTCTAATCCGAAATCAGGCTCGAACTGAAGCGGCGATCCGCTTATATTCAGACGGATCGCCGCTCCTTCGTTATGTTCATCAGGGACCGACCGACAGCCCGCGCCGGCAAGCGCCCGTAAAATTAGAAAACGAATAGAACGCGCCGTTCCCTAATCCAGATCGTATATTGCCGCCTGCTCAGGATAATGTTCCGCGATTTGCGCTTCGATTTCGAACGTCTCATTAACGGAATCGTAGATCAGGAAATTCGCTAAAAAAAGAATAAACCAAAAGCCTAAAAAAGGCGCGGCCAACAGCGTCAACGGGAAAAACAAAATCATTAAGAGCCAGTAACCGATTTGAAGAACGCTGATACCGGCCAATTTCCAAAACGATTTCATGAGAAAAGCTAAACAATTTCGGATCCGCATCGCGTTCGGCTGATCGATCAGCGTCAGCAACGGCCAATAAATTGAAAAGAACATCGTAAAGAAAAACAAACTCAGCGCGATCAGCGCGATCGTTCCTAAACCGCCGATCCGTCCGGAATATAAGAAAATCACAGCCAGGCCGTACCCGCCTAAAAGCGCCGAGAAAATCATGCCCGGAAAGATCGAGACGCGCCAGTTCTGACGCCAGGCGCGCCGGTAATTTTCGAACCATCCTCCCGGCGCGTCCCGCAGCGCGCGGTAAATCGCGTCGACCAGGCAAGCGAAAAAAGGACCGGCTACCGCGCCGCCCAACGCGCAAACAACCAACATCAATACAGGATCGGCGCTTTCAGCCGCGGCCTGAAACCCGACAAACAACGGGATAAAGCCGAGGATTGTCAGGAAGTTAACCCTAAAAAAAACCGGAAAGAAACGGTCTAATAATTCGCGGTAACGCGGGAACCCTCGTAACCGTTTCCCCGCCACATAAGACGACGGCGCTTCCAGGAATCCGAATAATTTCATCCGCTGCCTCGTATCTTCGCAAAGCCCTCCGCAGTCCGCTCAAACCTTCCGGCAAACATCGACCCAGCCGTCCGGACGCGCGCACGCGGTCAGCTCCGATAAGTTTAATTCGACGCCGCTGTGATCGTCGCCCGCCGCCGGATACATCCGATCGTTTTCGCGCAGCGACTCGTCGAAAAAAATTTTAACGCCGTCCTTAACGGCGAACGGGCAAACGCCGCCGGCTTCATGCCCGACGAATGCTCCGACCTCGCCTGCCGGAATCATGCGCGCTTTCTCACCGAAACGCGCTTTATATTTCGCGTTATCAATTTTAACGTGACCGGGACAAAGAATCATGATCGGTTCGCCTGATACGAGAAACGTCAGCGTCTTGACGATTTGCTTCGGCTCGCAGCCTAACGCCGCGGCAGCCAGCTCGACCGTAGCGCTCGATTCGGCGACAATTCGAATCCGATCGCCGAGGCCGAAAGAATCAAGATATTCCCTTACCGCGGACAACGTCATATTCTCTTCCTTTCCCGGTCTGATTTAAGAATCGGTCGATGGATATCAAACATGGTAATTATAGTTTCGTTTACCCGAAAGAACGCCGTTTCCGAAAAAACAGCTTGTCGTCAGTACATAGAACGGGATTCGCGGGGAATCAATTAAGTGACCCATCTGGGACTCGAACCCAGAACACGCTGATTAAGAGTCAGCTGCTCTGCCAATTGAGCTAATGGGCCGTTAACAAAAGCAATTTTACCACGACTTTCCGAATTGACAAATTTTCGGCAAAAAATCGGGCATCATCCGTCACGTTCAAGCCGAAGGCTTAACGTCTCCGAAGAGACCGTTAAACTTTTATAAGAACCGTCAAATTCTTATAAAAAGCTAACATCCTGCTCTTATAATAAACATGTTTGAAAAACGCAACACTTAACAAATGAGGCAGAAATGGCATCCAGCAATCAAAAACCTTTCAAAGCAGAAACCAGACAACTTTTAGACATCCTGATTAATTCGCTCTATTCCGACCGCGACGTCTTTCTTCGCGAAGTCGTTTCAAACGCGTCGGACGCAATCACGCGGCTGAATTTTGAAATGCTGACGAATCATGACGTTGTCGATCCGGACGTAGAACCTACGATTCGGATCAGCGCCAATAAAGACGCGAAAACGCTGATTATAACGGATACGGGGATCGGCATGAACGCACAGGAGCTCGAAGAAAATCTCGGGACGATCGCAAAATCCGGAGCGCGCAGCTTCCTTGAAGCGACGAAAGAACAAGGCTATGCGGCCGCGAACGACCTGATTGGTCAATTTGGCGTCGGATTCTATGCCGCCTTCATGGTTGCGGAATCGATCGACGTCGTTTCTAAATCGTTCCGGCCTGGAGAAGAGGCGATGAAATGGTCCTCCAGCGGCAGCGGGACATTCACGATCGAACCCAGCACGAAAACATCGCGCGGAACCGAAATTATCATCCGACTCAAAGAGGATGCGCTCGAATACACCGAAGAATATAAGCTGCGCGAAATTATTCGCAAACATTCAAATTATATTCCTTATCCGATCTATATCGGCGAGTCGACTGAACGCGCGAATGCGGAAGGGACGCTTTGGCGGAAGTCGCCCAACGAGGTCAGCGCTGAAGATTACGAAAAGTTCTACCAGTCATTTACGATGGACTTCGAAAAACCGCTGACAAAGCTGCATCTCTCGATCGACGCACCGTTTCAAATGTACGCGCTCATGTTCGTTCCGTCTAAGCCCGAACGGACGATGTTCTCCCTTCGTCAGGAGGACGGTCTGCAACTGTATGCGCGAAAAGTTCTGATCCAAAATTATTGTACCGATTTGCTCCCGCGTTACTATCGCTTCATTCAGGGCGTCATCGACTCGGAAGATATCCCGTTAAACGTGACGCGCGAAACAATGCAGGCGAATCGCGTCATCCTGACGCTGCGGAAAATATTAACCGGAAAAGTTACTGAGATGTTCAAAAAATTGGGCGTTGACGATCCGGAAACCTACGTTAAATTCTGGAAAAATTTCGCCCCGTTCATCTGCGAAGGGATCGTAACCGAACCGGACGCGAAAGAGAGCTTGATTCCGCTGCTGCGCTATCGGACGCTGAATCACGGCGACGATTACATATCGCTCGAAACGTACGTTTCCGAAATGAAGGAAAATCAAACGAAAATTTTCTACTTAATCGGCGACCATATCGAAACGCTGCGAAAAAGCCCACATCTTGAGATGCTCAAACAGGACGGTATCGACGTTTTACTGATGCCGGAGCCGTTCGATCCCTTCGTCGTCACCCAGCTCGGCGAGTTCAAGGACCTTAAATTCGCCAACGCCGCAACCGAAGGCTCGAACGAGAGCGATAAAGCGGACTCCGGAACAGACAAAGAAAACCTAATGGATGAGGAAAAAAGCGAAAAGGAAGGGAACGAAGTTTCGACGCCGATTACCGAAAAATTCGCTGCCGTACTCGGCGATACGGTCGAATCTATCCGAGAGACGAAGCGCTTGATTAATTCGCCGGCCCGTCTCGTCAACGCCGCCGGAGCGATTTCGCCCGAGATGCAGAAGATGTATCACCTGATGAACCAGGATCTGCCGGAGATGAAAAAAGTTCTCGAAATCAACCCGGATCATGCGCTCGTCGCAAAAATCATGGAACTCCGGGATGATCAACTCTCAAAAGAGATGATCCGTCAGATTTACGATAACGCGCGGATCATGGATGGCGCCGAGTTAGACCAGGCGGAGATGGTCGAGCGAATTCAGAACCTGCTATTAAAACTTTTGGACCGATCGGCAGCGACCGATGCAAACGCTAAGGATGACTGAAAACGATTGGGGAATTGTGATCTATTGTCACAGACAGGTAAACATGTCTCTCGCTCAAGCTTCGGCTCTTTTCAACGCGCATTAGCGCCGCAGCAAGCAGGAGCTTCGGTTCGCAGACTTTAAGTATTTTGTGTGGAAGCAGCGGATTTTTTTGGAGAACGCCGCTGCTTCTACGCCAATATATTTCCTTTTTCCTTAACACTCAGTCAGCGCAATTTTCATATAAAATAGCATTTCGCCGCAGGCAGTGCGTTCGCCTCTATCGTTGTGAAAATATTGACCATTTCATCCTATAAAAATTTCCTTTACTGTGATATACTTTTATAGAAGGTTGCATGTCCTTATCAGATAGCTCGTCTATCATCGATCGCCGATAAACCGGGGCGCGTGAGATTAAGACTGGAGTTATAGTCAAATCCGAACGACACGCTTACCTACGGCGGATTCTCGAGCAAAAAATCTATTTCAAGAGAGGTATAAAAAGTG
>JASBYO010000019.1 GCA_029983925.1 Flexilinea sp. | reverse complement strand
GATATTCTCCGGGAATATCGGTCCGTTCCGCGGTTGCGCAAATAAAAACCGCGGTCCGTTATTTTTCAGACCGCGGTTTCGAATCTCGATCAAAATGCCCGGAAGTAATTAAATTCCGCGGCTCGCCAAGAAATCGTTGAGCAGGCTCATACACGCCTGTTTCCGATAGGTCGCCGAAACGCGGCCGCGGATCGGAACGATCGCCTCGTCGAACTTCGCCAAAAATTCCCCCTTCAGCGCTTTGGCTTCTTCGATCGTCTTCCCGATCATCAGCGCCTCAAATTCGGGGAAACGCAGGATAACGCTGCTGATCGCGCCGAACGCGATCGACATTCGCGTAATCCGCCCGGCTTCTTCGCCGAAAATCGCGACGAACGAGACGCGCGAAATCGCCATCGACGCACGCGCGCCGATCTTTTTATAGTAATAATTATCCAAACCCCGCCGCGGCAGCAGAATCTCCGTCAGCAGTTCGTCGTCGCGCAAAATCGTTTTCCCGCGTCCGACGAAAAACTCGCCGATCGGAACGATACGCTCCCCTTGAACGCTGCGCAGCCGCAGCTTCGCTCCGGCAGCGACGAAAATCAGCGCCGAATCCGCTTTCGGGGAAGCGTTGCAGATATTTCCGGCCGGCGTCGCCTGGTTCCGCGTCGCCGGAGAAGCAATCAGGATCATCGCGTCTTTCAAAACCTGCGGAACCGCTTCATGATTCAGCAGCTCCGTATACGTACAGGCCGCGCCGATTTCCAGCATATCCTCGGTAACGTTTATCCGCGACAACTCCGCCAACTGATTCAAAAACAGGTACGTCGCATGTTCCTCGGCTTCGACCATCAGATCCGTACCGCCGGCGTAAGGAACGACCTTCTCGGCCGCGCGGATTTCAAGCGCTTCCGCCAGCGTTTCCGGCAGATATCCGTATTCCAGCTTTACCATAATCCTTTTCCTTTTTCCGCCGCGTTCTGAATCGCGTGCACAATCGCGTTGTACCCGGTACAGCGGCAAATATTCCCCGACAAGCCCTCTCGGATGTCATGATCCGTCGGATTCGGATTAAAGCGCAGCAGCGACTCCGCCGCCAATACCATTCCCGGGATGCAAAAACCGCACTGAACAGCCGACAGATCGGCGAACGCGTCGGAAAGAATCTCGAACCGTTCGCTGCGGCTGAAACCCTCGATCGTTTCAACGTCCCGATCGGAGACCGCCCCAAGCGCCACCAAACATGAATTCGCAAGCTGACCGTCGATCAGGACGGAACAGGCGCCGCACTCTCCCTCGCGGCAGCCGCACTTCACGCCGGTCAATCTAAACTCGTCGCGCAGCACGTCCAGCAGCCGCTCGTTCGCCGCGCTTTTCGATTCGACTGTCTCCCCGTTCAGAACAAACCGAATATTTTCAGCCATTGCGTCGTCCCTCCAATAATTCCATCGTATCTTCCGTCGAAAACGGCGTTTGATATAAATCCGTTTCCAAGGCGCATTCCAAGGCGCCGATATAACTCGCCGAACCGCCGACGTTCGGAAGCTCGCCGGCGGCTTTCGCTCCGAACGGTCCGTTAAAATATTCGCTCTTATGGAACATAACGTGCAAACTCGGGACGTCGAGCGCGGTCGGAACAATATAATCGCTCAAGCTGTTGTTGCGGATCCGGCCGCTTTGGTCGTAATTGATCAGTTCAATTCCGCCATGTCCGAGCGACTGGAGCAAACCGCCTTCCATCTGGCCGATTACGATATTTTCGTCGATAACCGTTCCGACGTCGTAACAGCCCCAGGCGTTCAGAATTTTCGTCAAGCCCAGCATCGTATCCACTTCAACTTCGACGATATTCGTCGACCAGGACGAATCCGGATAAGGATCGCCCGAGAACGTCGCTAAATCCCAGGGGATCATGAAATCCGGATGAACATACTTTTCGGTAATCAGCTGATCCTCGCCGGGTTTCCATTCGGCTTTCAGCCGCTTCGCAGCCCGTTCGATCAGCTTGCCGACGACCATAATCGAACGGCTGGCGACGGTCGGGCCTGAGTTGGGAACGCGGGCGGTATCCGGATTAACGATAATGACCCGATCTTCGGGAAGTCCGAGAACGTTAGCGGCGATTTTACGGAACGTCGTCTTGACGCCCTGACCCATATCGACCGCCGCCGCTAAGATTTCGACCGTATCGTCGGCGCGCTTATGCAGCTTGAAAACGCCCTTGATCAGATCGCGCTCGCCCGCGCCGGTAAATCCGCAGCCATGATAAACCGACGATACGCCGATCCCGCGCCGGTAACGTCCGGTCTGATTTCGATACGCTTTAACCTTACGGTGATAATCCGAGGCTTCCGCGAGTTGGTCAAGCATGGCAGGAATCGGAATATCGAAATGGTATACGCCGTGCGTCGGCGACATGTCGCCCTGTTTGGCGCAGTATTCCTTACGCAGCTCGAGCGGGTCTTTACCCAATTTCCGCGCGGCGTGATTCATCATCAGTTCCATCGCGAAGAACGTCTGGGGACCGCCGAATCCGCGGAAAGCGCCGTTCGGAACCGTATGCGTCTTGACTGCCTTGCCGTGAACGCGGTACGACGGGAACTTATAGATCCCCAACGCCCCGATCAGCCCGCGCTGCAAAACGACCATCGAAAGCGTCGTATATCCGCCGCCGTCGTAAAGAATATCCGCGTCAACCGCCGTCATCTTCCCGTCTTTGATCGCGATACGGTAGCGCATGAAAGCCGGATGACGTTTCGAAGTACAAGTAATATCTTCGCGGCGGTCGAAGACGCATTTCACCGGCTTCCCGACTTTATAAGACGCGACGCCGACCTGCGAGCCCAAAATCGACGGATAATCTTCCTTCCCGCCGAAACCGCCGCCGGTCTCGTCGGCGATAACGTTAACGTCCTCCGGTTTCATCCCCATGACGGCCGTTACAGCCATGTGAACGTAGAACGGACACTGCATCGAACCGCGCACCGTCAGTTTCCCGTTACGGTAATCCCCGATCAGCCCCTGAACCTCCATGTAAGCGTGTTCCTGATGGGCTGAGAAAATTTCTTCGTCGATAACCTCGTCCGCTTCCGCGAACGCTTCCCGCCAATCGCCCTCTTCATAACCGTATTCGTAAAACGTCGTATCCGATTTTTTCGGATCGAAACAGGTTTCCAGAAGGTCGTATTCGACTTCCGTCGCGCGCGCGAACTTCGCGACCTGCCGCTTATCCGGCCCGACGATCATCAAAATCGCCTCGCCGATATAATTTACCTCGCCTCCCGAAAAGACAGGATGATCATCCTGAACAATATGGACATTATTCACACCCGGAATATCCGCCGCCGTAACAGCCGAATAGCCTTCGGGCATATCGGGAAGCCGGATCGACCGGATTTTCCCGTGCGCAACTGTCGACCGGACGATCTTGCCATACAGCATATCGTCAAGGACAATATCCTCGACGTACTTCGCCGCGCCGGAAGCTTTCGCTAAATGGTCCAGCTTTCGTACGGATTGACTAATAGAACTCATATTTCTACGCCCTTCTTATTAAAATCTGCCGTGAAACAGGAGCGCGGACCGCTCCTCACGGGAAAACGACCGGTAATGATCTAAAAATCATGGGATCCAATCATTTGACCGACATAATGTTGTAATTATTATAAACAAGGCGCAACGCTTTTTCAATTATTTATTTTTTAAGTAAAGCCACTGCAATTTTAGAATAGAATAGTATTATCGCTGTCTGACAATTCTTTCCGGAACCAGAAGCGACGGGGGAAGGCCCGCTAAAACCGCCAAGCGGACGGATCGAATCCGATAGCTTGAATCGGCAGTCGGAAATCGCGGGTTTCCTGCGCCGATAACGACGCACCTTCCGATCGGGAGAAAAGGGAGAAAATACGAAAATGGCGGATCAATTTACGTTTACGGTTAATGGGCAAACCTGTTCAACCTCCGAAAACAAGTCTTTATTAAGATATTTGCGCGACGATCTGCGCCTGCATTCGGTCAAAGACGGCTGTTCGCAAGGCGCTTGCGGTACCTGTACGATTATCGTCGACGGGAAAACGATGCGCGCCTGCGTACTAACGACGGCGAAAGCGGCCGGAAAATCGATCCTGACGGTCGAAGGGCTTTCGATCCGAGAGAAGGAAGCCTTCGTATACGCCTTCGGCGTTAAAGGCTCGGTTCAATGCGGCTTCTGTATCCCCGGGATGGTTATCTCCGGGAAAGCGCTCCTCGATCAGAACCCGAACCCGAGCGAGGACGATATCCGTCAGGCGCTGCGCGGCAACATCTGCCGCTGCACCGGGTATACCAAGATCATCAAAGGAATTCAGATGGCGGCGGCAATCCTGCGCGGAGAGATCGCGATCGACGAAAAATACGAATCCGAAGGCGCGTTCGGCGTCGGTAAACGCGCTTTCCGCGTCGACGTCCGCGAAAAAGTCCTCGGGACCGGCGAATACGTCGACGACGTCGTTATGGACGGCATGGTCCATGCCTCCGCGGTCCGGTCCGCTTATCCGCGCGCGCGCATCCTTTCGATTGACGCCGACGCCGCGCTGTCGCTTCCGGGCGTTCTCGCCGTTTACCGCGCCGAAGACGTCCCGAACAACAAAGTCGGCCATATCCAGCAGGACTGGGACGTCATGATCCCGGTCGGCGAAATCACGCGTTATGTCGGAGACGCCGTCTGTCTCGTCGTCGCCGAATCTCCGGCGATCCTCGAAGCGGCAAAAAAACTGATCAAGATCGAATACGAACCCCTCGAACCGGTCCGAAACGTCTATGAAGCGATGGCGCCGGACGCGCCGCGCGTCCATTCGAAAGGCAACCTCTGCCAGACGCGCCACGTGACGCGCGGCGACGCTAAAAAAGCGCTGGCGGAATCGAAATATGTCGTTACGCAGAAATACAGCACGCCGATGACGGAACATGCCTTCCTGGAGCCGGAATGCGCGATCGCTTTCCCGTATAAGGACGGGATCAAGATCTTATCGACCGATCAGAGCGTTTACGACACCCGCCACGAAGTGGCGATCATGTTCGGCTGGGACCAGGAACGGATCGTCGTCGAGAATAAATACGTCGGCGGCGGCTTCGGCGGGAAGGAAGACGTCTCGGCGCAGCATATCGCCGCCTTGGCTGCCTGGAAACTTCAAAAAGCGGTAAAAGTCAAATTTTCCCGCGAAGAATCGCTCGCTTTTCATCCCAAACGCCACGCCATGGAAGGCACGTTTACGCTCGGCTGCGACGAGAACGGGATCTTTACCGCGCTTGATTGCGAAATTTATTTCGATACCGGCGCGTACGCCTCCCTCTGCGGTCCGGTTCTCGAACGCGCCTGTACCCATTCCGTCGGACCGTACACCTACCAGAACACGGATATCCGCGGCTACGGCTACTATACCAACAACACGCCGGCCGGCGCTTACCGCGGGTTCGGCGTTTGCCAAAGCGAATTCGCGCTCGAATCGAATATCAATCTCCTTGCGGAAAAGGTCGGGATCTCTCCATGGGAAATCCGTTACCGAAACGCGATCGAACCCGGAAAGGTCCTCCCCAACGGACAGATCGCCGACGTATCGACCGCGCTGAAAGAAACGCTTCTCGCCGTTAAAGAAGTTTACGAAGCGCATCCCGGACGCGCCGGGATCGCCTGCGCGATGAAAAATTCCGGCGTCGGCGTCGGGCTTCCCGATAAAGGGCGCGCGAAGCTGAGCGTCCGCAACGGGATCGTCGAAATCTATTGCGGCGCGTCGGATATCGGCCAAGGCTGCGCGACGGTTTTCGTTCAGATCGCCGAAGAGACGCTCGGGATCGGACGCAGCCGAATCCGGTTCATGGGCTCCAATTCCGAACTGACACCCGATTCGGGGACAACTTCCGGCTCGCGGCAAACGCTCGTCAGCGGCGAAGCGATTCGGATGGCTTCCCTTCAGCTCCGGTCCGAGCTCGACGTTTCCGGCGACTTATCCGCGTTGGAAGGACGGAGCTTTTTCGCGGAATATTTCGAGCCGACCGATAAACTCGGCGCGGACGTTCCGAACCCGAAATCGCATATTGCTTACGGTTTCGCGACGCACGTCGTCATCCTTGACGACGATGGGAAAGTTGAAAAAATCTACGCCGCGCACGATTCCGGGCGGGTCGTCAACCCGACCGCGATTCAGGGGCAAATCGAGGGCGGCGTCCTGATGGGGCTCGGGTACGCGCTGACGGAAAACTTCGTCTGCCCGGACTGCGTCCCGCCGAAAAAGTTCGGGACGCTGGGGCTGATGCGTTCGACCGACGCGCCGCCGATCGAAGCGATCTATATCGAGAAAAACCAGTATCTCGACGTCGCTTACGGCGCGAAAGGGATCGGCGAAATCGCTTCGATTCCGACCGCCCCGGCCGTCCAGGGCGCGTACTACGCGATGGACGGCGTGCTGCGGACGAAGCTGCCGATGGAAGAGACGTTTTACTCGAAGCCGAAGAAAAAATTCCGCTGATCCGCGCGGGAACCGCGTAAAATAAAAGGATGAATCGCTGGCAAAGCGGATTCATCCTTTTATTCCGATCCGTTCGCGAACGAACCGTCTATCGGTCCCGATCAGATCGAATCAATCCCGTATTCGACCGCGGCGCAAATCGATTCGCCCGGCGCTAAAATCAAAAGATGAGCCGTATCCTGTTTCCCGTCCGCGTATAAATTATGAACGTCATGGGAACATGTCCAATTCTCCAGACAGATATACGGCGCGTTTTCAGGCGAATAGATCACGCTGTGCGTAAACGCCGCGTCCGCCCTGACCGTCAGCCGCTTCCCGATCGCCTCATACGTCAGCGTCATCGGCGCATCCGGCGTCATGCCCTGATAAACCTCGTCGATAACCATTCCGGCGATCGATCGCGGGACGCGCAAATCGAACGGCGCGTCCGCCGGATCGGCTAAATCGCCGCGCGTCCGATCGACCCAACGTTTCATCGGCACATGGACTTGAATCCGTTCGCGCGGGCCGTGCAGCTTGAAGTACGGATGCAGCCCGAAACCGAACGGAAGCCGCGCCGCCGGATCGAGATTCGAAATTTTCGCCGCGGCGCGGAGCCGGCGCTTCGACAACGACACCGTCAGTTCGAGCCGGTTCAAGATCGGAAATTCGCTGTAAAGCGGGTCGTCCGCCGTCAGCTCGTACGAAAAACGCGCCGAGACCGAATCGGCGGAAACGAACGGTCCGGCCGAGCGGAACGGCGCTTCGATAACGTAACCGTGACGGTAAAAATCGCCGCGGTTCGGTTTCAGCCGGAACGTCCGCCCGTCGAACTCAAATTGACAGTTACGGACCATTCCCGGGAACGGATAAAGAACCGGGATGCCGAAATGGCGGAAATCGGCGAGCGGATCCGGCGCCGGATAAAGATAGTCGGTCCCATCGACGGCGTAGCGGCGGATATTCGCGCCGCGGGCGGGGATAATCGCGGCCTCGGCGGCCGTCCGTCCGCCTTCCGTCTCGATCAGGACCCACTCTTCCGCCGCGAATTCAGCGCAAACCCGTTTTTCAAATCGATATGCCATGACGTTGATCTCCCTTTTTGTATTATTTTATAATAGCGCTTGATTTCTTCCATCTCGTCAATTTCATAGAACAATCCGTCAATAGGTCCAGAAGGTCATCGCTGTAAATATTTTCTATCCTTATCCAATAATCCGTAATTTCCGTGCATATTTCTTCCAACTTAGAACGAATCATAATTGGCAAGAAAGAATTATTAGCAAAACGAATCGAATATTTATTTTGACCGGTATACATAATTGAAGCGTCTATCGTAGAATAATTTTCGTTTATCGTACGAAAGAATTCTTCGATCCAGCTTTCTGCTTGCCCGACGATCGTAAATTTTTCAATGCCATTAAACAAGCCAAGCGATCGAATGAATAATTTTTCCTGCAAATATATATAACACCGTTCAACATCTTCACGGTTGTACAAGTGAAATATCTTTTCGTAATCTTGCGACAATGAACTGTAAACATCAGCTTGCGAAAAAGTGAGTCCTCGCCATTCCAACGGACCATGAGCCAACTTTTTAATATGAGTCAACATAAGCCGAAGAATCTGAGAATCCTGCCATGAATACTCGTGCGGAAGAGCATAATGTACATATTTATCTTTAATGCTATTGTAATATTTCCCAAATTTCTGAACGAGCAGGAAAAGATCTTCAAACTCATTTATTCCGGAATATTCGCCATTTTGTTCTTTTAAATCAGCAATTAAATCTATTAATTCGCTCAAAAGTCTCTCTAGTTCTTTGATCTGAACTCTACTTTTCCGAATCTCATATATCGGAACATTCCTGAAACCATTATGATTAAGCCAATTTCTCATTGCAGCGCTCAAGAAAGAGGTATCGCGTACTACTAAAGAGAAATTATCATTACCTCTGCGATATATACGAATTAACACCTCTTTTTCTTGTCTGCTGATTTCCTCACAATATGATCGAGCCAATATGTCAAAAAATGGGGTTATCCGCATCGTTCCAGAGGATGCAACGCCATATTGAGTTAACGTCCCAAAATAAAAGCACCGATTAATTTCAGAGATAATCGCTTTTTTCGAATACCCTTTTTGTAAAAGCTTCGCAACAAGATCATCAAATTGAATAAAAAGATTACCGGACGTCATCTCTTGGCGAAGTATTTCAATCAAATGAATCTGCAATGGATAAAGAAAGGTCGTTCCATGCCTGGAGAAAACAAACTCGCTATCAAAATTCATTCGTGAAGCCACCGCGATTTTATTCATTATTCTTTGACATACAGCAGGCTTATTGCCGCCGCCGATATTCCCAAAATAATCAACAAGGGAATGCTATTCATTCTGGTAAGCGCAAATCCGCCGACGAAAGAAGCCGCCAGCGAAAAAAGCCCATTAACCGTATATCTGAGACTGATGACTTTTCCGATATCTTCTTTCGGCGAGAATAACTGAATGAAAGTTTGCGATCCGGTTAAAATGAACGAATTTCCGATCCCGCCTAAAAGATTTGCAACAATAACAACGACATAATTCCTGAAAAACGCTAAAGCGAAAAAATTAATCGCCAAAAGCATCCCGCCACATAATACCGTATTTTTTAACTTTATCTTGTCCAGCCCGATGATCCAAGCGCCGAGTACAAGCCCGATCCCATCGCAGCTGTACAGAAAGCCTATTTGTTCATCTGTTAAATTCAGGATTGACCTACAATAGATCAGCTCAATGACATTGAAAACGCCGATCGAAAAGATCAGCCCGGCCGTCACAAAGAGTACCCGTCGAACACGTTGATTCCCAACTAAATGATCTATGCCGCTTTTCAGTTCCGAAACAAAAGATAACTTTGCGCTTTGAAGGCTGAGCTTTCCTGATTCAATCGTTCTTGAAAGCTTTAACGACGTCACCGCTGAAATGAAATAGGTTGACGCCACGAATAACACCATCCACTCGATTTTGAATCGGCCATACAGGAACCCGGCGATCAGGGGACCCGTCGCCATCGTCGACGTATAAATAAAGGAAAAGGTCGAATTCACTGAAAGCAATGAAGCTTCATCGGAATGAGCCGTAATATACGAGATTCGCGCAGGATCGAAAAAAACGGAAACGGTACTTTTCAACAAAATCAATAATAATATGATTACAACGTCGTCGAAAAACATAACCCCGAAAATCGCGGCGCCCCTAATCAAGTCGACCCAAAACATTATCCAAGCGCGTTCATATTTATCAACAAAGATACCGGCTACCGGGCTGAGCGCGACGTTCGGCGCGACCTGAGCGATCGTCAACAAACTGATCATCATAGCAGAAGTCGTCTTGTCATAGACGTAAATCAGAATAAAGAAATTAAATATCCATTCTCCCCATGATGAGACAAACTGTCCGATGATTAACGGAAAAAACTTAGGCGTTAAGATCGCTTTTCTGCTCACGTGTTAATCCTTCTGCTATGATTCGTCTGTTTCTATCAATGGGCGGTATTCATTTACTCCTTTGCGGGGAAACCTTTCACCGGTGGAGTTCCGACCAGCACCGACACGGGTATCGGCCACGCCATAACGTTGATATCCCTTTCTCTAACCGATCATCCCGGTTTTCGCTTACGCTTCGTAATTTTCGATCGCGATTTTCTCGGCCGCCTGAATGGAAAACGGCATAATCCGATTCGCAAACGCCGTCATCCGTTCTTCCGCGTCGCTGACGGCGAACGAATAGCATGCCGCCCGCGCCTCTTCGCGCAGCAGTCTCGCCGCCGCCAAGCGCGCGCGCAGCGCTTCCGCCGTGTTCTTCGCCGGATCGATACAGAGAACGCCCGCGCCCATATACGCCGCGATCGCGCTTTTCAGCAGCGGATAATGGGTACAGCCGAGAACCAGCGTGTCGATCGCTTCCGATTTCAGCGGGGCTAAATAATGTTCAACGACGCGTTCGGTAATCTCTCCCGCCGTAAAACCTTCCTCGACTAAGGGCACGAACAGCGGGCAGGCAATTTTCACCGGCGTTAAATCCGGCTTCAGCGCGCGGATCGCCCGGTCGTAAGCCTGACTTGAAACCGTCGCGTACGTCCCGATAACGCCGATCCGCCCGTTCCGCGTCGCTTCGACCGCCGCTTCCGCGCCGGGGAGGATAACGCCCTCGATCGGTAAATCGAACGCCGAACGGAGCTCGTCCAGCGCGTACGCGCTCGCCGTGTTGCAGGCGACGACAATCGCCTTAACCGAACGGCTCAGCAGGAAATTCACAATTTGACGCGAGAAACGGACGATCGTCGCTTTCGACTTATTCCCGTACGGAACGCGCGCGGTATCTCCGAAATAAACGATATCCTCGTTCGGCATCGTCTTCATCAGCGCGCGCATGACCGTTAAACCGCCGACGCCGGAATCGAAAACGCCGATCGGCCGGTCCGCCGCGGATAAGCGTTCAGCGCTTGGCATCTTGCATGAACTGATGCAGCGCGGATAACGTAGATTGAATATCTTCTCGGCTCAGGAGAATCGAACAGCGCATCTCCTCCGGCACGTGCGCCAGATCGCGCTGCATAGCCCGTCCCTTTTCCGTCAGCGTCAGATAAACATTCCGTTCATTCTCGATACCGCGTTGACGATGGACGAGTCCCTGGGTTTCCATCTTTTTCAGCAGCGGGGTCAACGTACCCGAATCCAGATATAACCGCTCGCCCAATTCCTTAACCGTCACCGCGTCCTTTTCCCAGAGCGCCATCAGCGCGATATAAGACGTATACGTTAACCCGAACGGTTTCAGGAACGGCTTATACATGCGGATAATTTCTTTCGAACAGACATATAAAGCGAAACAAAGCTGGTTGCCTAATTTCATATTTTCAGGAACTTTATTCTCCATACGCTACCTCGGTCGAGACGCTTTTACAAACCGTCTCTTTCAGACAATTCAAGTTATCGAATTTTATCATAAATAAATAAGTTTTAACGTCCGCCGCGACTTGCGGCGGACTTGACGAACCTGAATATCATACCCCGCTTTAAGGATTTCAGTCGAATCGACGCTCAAAACCGATCATGAAAGGCTCGCTCCCTCTCTAAAAAGACGGAAGAACCGTTGAATTTGTAATATCTAATTTGAATTAAGCCATATTTTACCCAACACGTGATATAAACAAATCCGATTGTCGGGGAACGTCCCATCGTCTATATTAATAGAAAAGGTGGTATAATTCTTACAAGCGACAAATTAGAAAGAACTACAAACTATGAAAGATTCCTTAGAACAATTTAAGACAGAATTAGCTCGGCATAATATCAAGCTGTCTTATCAACGGCTGAAAATCCTCGAATACCTGAACGAAAACCGGACCCATCCCAGCGTCGACACAATTTTTAACGATCTTAAAGGAACGATCCCGACGCTGTCGCGGACGACGATTTACAATACGGTCAACAGCCTCGTCGAAGCCGGGCTGCTCCGCCCCGTTATTTCGAGCGCAAACGAAGTTCACTACGACATATACGTCGACGCGCATGCGCATTTCGAATGTGAAGTCTGTCATCGCCTGATCGACATCGAGTACGATTTCGATCGGCTGCCGGTCCCGGAAAAACTGTCAAACTGCAAAGTCAACTCAAAAAGCGTCCTTTTCCTCGGCGTTTGTCCGAATTGCGCGCTCCCGAAAGCGGAATAAAAAGCGGGATTAAACGCGAAAGGACGCCGGAGAATCCCCCTGCCGGCGTCCGTCTTTTTTTATTTTAAACCGGATCGGAAGCTACCCGCCGATCAACGACGCGATTTTTTCAACCGCGGGACGGTTCGAAAAAATCGAAATCTCCGGGAACTGTTTATAATTCGGGAGCATCTCCAAAATCAAATAATCCGAATAGCCGATTTCGGTTAACGCTTTCGCGACTTCGATAAAGTCGACGTCGCCGGCGAAGAGATCGACGAACGCGCCTAAACCCGCCTGATCTTTCCGATAGTCCGACAGGTGTATTTTTTTAAGATACGGGCCGAGGATCCGGATCCAATCTTCCGGATAACCGGTATAAATAATATTCCCGACGTCAAAATAAACCCCGAAATAATCCGAAGCGACGGATTCGACCAGATTCTTAACTTCGAGCGGCGAAAGCAGGAATTTATTCCAGACGTTTTCGATCCCGATATGAACGCCTAATTCTTCGGCGTATTTCGCTAATCCCGAAAAAAGCTTCAAGCAGCGTTCGTAAGCGATATCGTAACGGATCCGTTCCGGCTTGCTCGCGAATTCGCAGCCAACATATCCAGGCACGACCAAAATCGTATCCGCGCCGAGAATTTTCGCCGATTCAAGCTGTTTTCGGAGGATCCGCTCGGCTTTCGCGCGGACGCGCGGATCGTCGGAAAGAGGATTATTTTCCCAAAGCGACCAGACGCCGACGCTCGGAATTTCCAGCCCGTGATCGTCCGCGATCCGCTTAATCATTAAGATATCTTTTTCGCTCGAATCGAGATTCAAATAACCGCTTTCGCTCAGGACCGGTTCAACGCCGTCGTACCCGGCTTCTTTTATCAACGGGAAAATCCGCTTCAGATCGGCGTTTTCCGTAAACGAGAACATGCTGACCGCGGTTTTAATCATCCCCGCCTCCCGTAATTGACCTTGACGAGCGCGCCGCTTTCGAGCGACTCTTTCAGCGCTTCCATCGTGCACAGCACGTTTCGGACCAGTTCAAGCGGAACAATTTCCGATTCGCGTTTCGCCGCGGCGCAATCGACAAAATGCGCCAATTCCAGCGCGTACGGGTCCCGTAAATCCGCCTCGGGAACGGTTATTTTTCCGTCCGCGTAAATCGCCGTCCGCCGCAGCGAATTTCCGCGGTCTTCAAGATTCTCCCCGGCATGCATGACGTAATCGTACGTCGTCCGGCTCCCGGAAAGCCGCAGCTCCATCGTAAACGGGTAACCCTTCGTCATCTCGATTACGCCGTGCGCCGTCGCGGACACGCCGCCGCGGAAATTCAGCACACTGACGACATGGTTCCAACAGCCGAAGTCATTCTTTTTCCCAACCGCGTAAACGCTTTCGGCCTCGCCGAATAACCAGCAGAGATAATCGATATCATGCAAATGAAGATCGAATAACCCGCCGCCGCTGTTTTCCGGACGCCGGTACCAATCGCTCCATTTCGGATGCTCCGAGAGTCTCGCGGCGTAGGCGTAACGAATTTCGCCGAAATCCGCGCGCTCGACCGCCTCTTTCGCCCGGACGTATTCCGGCCAGAAATGCAGAACCTGCCCGACCATCAGCCGAACCCGGTTCGCGCGCACGGCGTCCAGCATTCGGTCGAGCGATTCAACGCTCAGCGTTATCGGCTTCTCGCAAAAAATGTCTTTCTTTGCCTGCGCGGCGGCCAGAACGTATGCTTCATGCAGAAACGTCGGCAGACAGATATCGGCGACGTCAAATTCGCAATCCCGAACCAGCGCGCCGAAATCCGCGGCCGCCCGGCAGCCGTACTTTTCCGCGAATTCCGCGCGAGCCGATTCGTCCCGGTCGCAGACCGCGGCAATCTCGACGTTCGCCATCCGTAAGTAAGCGTCCGCGTGCGTCCGGCCCATAAACCCGGCGCCGACAATCACGATTTTTATCATTCTTCGCCTCCGTTTATTTCTTCTTGACGTTGTTGATATTGCTGAGAACCACGGCGCAAACGATAATGATCCCGGTGATGATCGTCTGGATATACGTTTCGACCTTCAGGATATTCATCGCGTTGCTGATCACGCCCATCAGGACGCAGCCGAGGAACGCGCCCGGAACCGTCCCTTTTCCGCCCTCGAACGTCACGCCGCCGATAATCGCCGCCGTTAACGCGCTCGTCTCGTAACCGATCCCGGCGTTGGCGGTAATCGAATCGATCCGGGAAGAAAAAATGACCGCCGCCAGGGCGCAGTAAAACCCGGCGATCGAATAAATAATAATCTTATAAAGATCGACGTTAATTCCCGATAAGAAGGCGTTCTTCTCGTTCCCGCCGATCGCGACGATCCGGCGTCCGAATTTCGTCCGCGTCATGAGGATATAAGCGGCGAAAACCATCAGCGCTAAAAAGAAAAGCATGACCGGGAAAATATCGAAAAGCTTCGTTTTCCCGATCGCGTTAAAAGCGCCGCGGAAGCTCATGATCCGTCCGCCGGAAATCGTCAGCGACAAACCGTAAAAAATCTGGCTCGTTCCGAGCGAAATAATCAACGGGATACACTTGCTTTTCGAAATAATCAGGCCGTTAAGAAAACCGCAGGCCGTCCCGACCAGAATCCCCGCGGCCGTCGCCGTGACGACGCCGGCGCCGTCGGCGATCAGGCGCGCCATGACGACGCCCGATAACGCCATGATATTCCCGATTGAAAGGTCGATCCCGCCGCTGATCAACAGCAGGCTCATCCCCATCGTCAGGATACCGATAACCGAAATCTGCTGAAAGATCGTGATCAGATTTTTGATCCCGATGAACTTCGGATTAATCAGCGAAACGATCCCGATGATCGCGACGATAACGACCGAGAGCAGGACGCGCTGGTCCCTGAATATCTTTTTGATCCCCATCTTTATTTAACCCCCAACGCCATTTTGATAATCATCTGTTCGCTGATTTGTTCATCCTGAAGCTCGCCCGTAATCCGTCCGTCGCGGATAACCAGGATCCGGTCGCTCATCGAAATCAGCTCCGGCATGTCCGAACTGATCATGATGATGCACTTACCCTGTTTCGTCAGCGCCGACATCTGCTTATAAAATTCCGCTTTGGCATTGACGTCGATCCCGCGCGTCGGTTCGTCGAAAATATAGATTTCCTGATCCGCGAAAAGCCATTTCGCCAGAACGACCTTCTGTTGGTTCCCGCCTGACAGGAAGATCGCGTCCGTCCAAATCGACGGCGTCTTAACGCGCAGGTTTTTAATCAGCCCCTCAACCAGACGCGGATGATCCTTGACATTGATAAAAAACCCTTTGATCTTTTCTTTCAGACCGACGATCGTCGTATTCTCTAAAACGCTGTTGCCGAGCATCAGCCCCAGACGCTGCCTATCTTCGGTAATATGCGCAAATCCGGCTTGAATACTGTCCCGCGGATTGGAGATTTTGACCTCCCGCCCATGGATATAAACCTCGCCGCTGAATTTCGGGTCGGCGCCGGTCAGCGCGCGGACGATTTCCGTCCGTCCCGATCCGACCATCCCGGAAAAGCCTAAAATCTCGCCCTTACGAACGTGAAAATCGATCCGCGGCGAATCTTTCTTCAATTTCAGGTTACGGACTTCCAGCATGATCTCGCCGATCTCATGACGCTCTTTTTGGTAGAAGGTCTCGATCGGGCGGCCGACCATGTCGCAGGTCAGTTTTGTCAGCTCGATATCCCGTCCCGGGTTTTCATACGTATTGACGACGGCTCCGTCGCGGATGACGGTAATCCGATCGGCAATTTGCCTGATCTCTTCGAGAAAATGGGAAATATAGATGATTCCGATGCCTCGCCGGGCGACCATCTGCGCAAGTTTCAGGACTTTCTGCGCGTCGCGAACGTTGAACATCGAGGTCGGTTCATCCATAATCAAAATTTTCGGCTCAGTCGAAAGCGCTTTAAGAATCTTGACGAACTGCTGATCCGCGACGGATAGACGCTCAACGTTGCAGGTCGGGTCGAGATCCAGCTCTAACTCTTTCAGCTGCCTTTCCGTCCGCGCGAGCATCTCGTCGAAACGGATCAATCCGAACGGACCGGCGATTTCGTTCCCGACAAAAATATTCTCGACAACGTTCATGCCCGGAACGAGATCGTTTTCCTGGTAAATAATATGGATTCCCAAAGCTTTCGACAAGGTCGGCGTCAGCGCGTCGTAGGTTTCGCCAAAGAGACGGATCGATCCCCCGGTCGGGGAATACGCGCCGCTCAGAACTTTCATCAAGGTCGACTTGCCCGCGCCGTTCTCGCCGACGATACAATGAATTTCGCCGGCGAATAAATCGAACGTAATCCCGGAAAGCGCGTAGACGCCCGAAAATTCCTTCCGAATATCCGTCATCTCGAGAATGGGTTCGCTCTTCTTTTTCTCTTCCACAAAAAAACTTCTCCTAAACCGCTAAGACGCGGGAAGGCCGCCGTTGCTGCTGCGATTTGAGCCGGCGGCCCTCCGATTCATTTTTTACGCGCCGTTTTTCAGGCCGGACCGCGCCGATTCGTTATTTGTTGTAAACGAAGTTGTAAGCGCCTTCATAGTCGTCCCAGGCGATAAACTCGTCAAGTTTATCGGCCGATACCGGAACGATCGGCAGCGCCGTAAATTTTTCGCCGGTCTTGCCTTCGACGACATAGTCGTACAGGTTTTTGAAAGTTTTGACGCCCTGAATCGAGACCGGCGCGGTCATGTTCGCGGATTCGATCCCGTCCTGAAGCATCTTGTAATCATCCGGGGATCCGCCGGTCGAGACGATCGGAATTTCGCCGATTCCCGCGTCCTGAACCGCCTGGAAGCAGCCCTGGGCCATCATTCCGTTATTCGCGAAAATATAATCGAATTCCTCGCCGGAAGAGATCAGGTCGGTCGTAACCGTATACGCCTTATCGGTCAGCCAATCGCCATGCAGCGTCGCGACGACTTCAACTTTATCGCCGAATTCTTCTAACGCGCGGTCGACGCCTTCCTGATATTTTTCATAAACGCCCGCGCCCTGCTGTCCGGCGCAAAAGAAAACTTTGGCTCCCGGTTTCTGTTCCGCGATGTATTTAATCGCGGCGTAACCGATATCGTCATATTCGCAGGCGACGCTGGCGATATAATCGCCCGGATCTTCGATCGCCATCGCGAAGTTTTCGACCGTAACCGGAACGCCGGCTTCGTTCGCGATCTTAACCAGCTGCGAACCCTGTTCGGTTGAAATCGGGAAAATCGAAATTCCGTCGACGCCCTGCTGGATCAGCGATTCCATCGCGGTCACCGATTCTTCGAGGCTGTTTTTCGAGTCGAGGACGACCGTTTTAACTTCGACGCCCGCGCGGGTCGCGGCGTATTCGAACGCGCGAGCCGAATATTCATTCCAGATATCGGTCATATCGTAAGCGATATAACCGAACGTATAGGAATCTTTTTTCGCCGGTTTATCTTCCGTCGCGCCTTCGGCGGCGGTCGTCGGTTCGCTCGTTTCGTCTTTCGTCGAGGCGCCGCCCTGGCAGGCGCTCAGCAGCATCCCGATAACCCCTAAAACGAGAACCAAATAGAACAAGGTACTTTTCTTCATGGATTTTCTCCTTCGAAAAAATTATTATCCCATCCGATTATTTTTCAAATGAGACTTTCGACATCTTTAGATCGGCGCTTATAGCTCCAGCCCGAGCGCTTTCAGGTATTCCGCCGATTCCCGAACCGCTTGATTGACGGCCGCGAGACTGCCGGCGCCGTCGGCGGTAAATTCCAGCTCAACGCTGAACGGGCAGCCGTTTCCGGCCTTTTCCAAATTAGCCAAAATATCCGGGAAATTGACGCGCCCTTTTCCCAAAGCCGGGAAATTCCATTCTTTTTCCGCGCCCGCTTTGTCTTTAATGTGCATGAACGCAATATGATCCATGCAGTCGAGCATGTCTTTTTCCGGATTGACGCCGGCGTAAAAAATAACGTTCGCCGTATCGTAATTGATCGCGACGCGCTCCGATCCGACGCCTTCGACGATCTCTTTCAGGATTTTCCCCGTCGAATGATCCGCGCCGTGCGTTTCCAAAACGAGCCGCAAGTTAAACTTCTCCAAAGACGGCAGCAGCGCGTCGATATTGTCGATAACGCCTTGCCGGCCCGCGGTCTGCCGGTCTTCGAGATGAGCCTCTCCGATCGACGAAACAATATAATCGCAATTAAAGAACGCCGCCAGCTCCATATTCAGGATAAAATCGGGAATCCGCTCCTTGTCCATCAAGTTGCAATGCCCGCTCAGCGCGAACGGTTTCAGCGAAAGGTCTTCCATCCGGCGCTTGATCCCGCTCAGATAAGCGAACGATTGGTCGGGAAATACGTGTTCCGTCCAGCCTTTCGTCGCGGTCAGCTCGACGTAGCGAAAGCCCGCCGCCGCGATTCCTTCCAAAGCATCTTCGATCCGATAGCCGTGATAGGTATTTGAATTGACGCCAACAATCCGTTTCATTTTTTCTCCTCTTCAAATAACGAGCTTCCCGCTCATATTTCGATCGAAATCGTAATGCAGATCGATAAAATATTTCGCCGCGCCTTTAAAGATCGCTTCGTCTTCCAAGTTCGTAAACGCGACCGTCACGTTTCCGGTAAACGGCCGGAAACCGAAGCGCTTGACCCGGGTTCGAACTTCGTCTAAAAAAATCTCTCCCAAATTGCGTCCCATCCCGCCGATAACGACCGTTTCGTAGCGGAAAAGCGTAATCAGGTTGCCGAGGCCGTAACTGAATTCTTCCGCTAAAAGGTTAATCAATCGGACCGCGCCCGCCGACCCCGATTCAGCCCGCAGGCCGACGTCCTTAAAGCGGATCCGATCCGGATGGGCGAACTCGTCCGCAATCCCGAGCGCTTTCGCCCGCGCGCTGAGAACGCTTTCGCCGATATAATTTTCCAAACAGCCTTTGTTGCCGCAGACGCAGTCAATCCCGTCTTTTTGAATCGAAAAATGACCGAACTGCGTCCCCATTCCGTTCGCTCCGCCCAACAGTTTCCCGTCGTTGATAAAACTCGCGCCGACGCCTTCGTTGATATTGATATAGATATAATTGTCGCTTTCGATATCGCCGAAAGCGTTCTCGGCGTACGCGAAACAGGCGCTGTCGTTCAGCAGCGCGACCGGATAACGGTAGCAGAATCCTTTGCGCAGCTCGTTAATCAGTTTTCTGCTGTCTCGAAGCGAGAGGACGACCGAAACGATCTCTTTCCGTTTCAGGTCAATAATTCCCGGAATAATAACGCAAATTCCGATAACGTAACGGGATTCGCCCGCCGCGTTCAGAAACGCCTTAATCGGATCAAGGATCTTCGCCGGTTCAAGCGCCGCATCGCCCAGTTCAATTTCACGGATATGCTCAACGTCATACCCCGCCGAAACGCAAGCAATCTGCATCACGCGTTTACGCAGGTTGCAGACGATCACGCAGTTTTTCGCCGAATCGACGACGAGATCGTTCGGGCTTCTCCCCAGGACGCCCTTTCGGTTCGCGCCGGTATCGACGACGAATTCGTTCTGGATAAGCTGCTCAACCAACGCGGAAACGGTCGTTTTGCTCAGCTTCGTTTTCGCCGCCAGCTTCGCGCGAGAAATCCCCGGATTTTCAGAGATCAGCTTATATAAAATTTTCTTGTTGCTCAGTTGGATCGCTTTTTGATTGAGCATGATTCGACTGACCCCTGCTGCCGGTTCTGATAGTTAGTTCATTGGACTTACTAATTAGAGTATAAGCGATAGGCCGTTTATTTGTCAAGGAAATAATCCTTTTTTTCACAAATCTGCGTGCGCGAATCGAGCGTATCAGGAAACGGTCCGTATCCGAACCAAACCGCGTCGGGAACCGGACGCCGCCGGTCTAAAAAGGCCGCAGCATCGGAAAGGTCTGGACCCAGTTGTAGCCGCCGTCTGTCGACTTCACGAACGCCGGACGTCCCTGAAATTCGACGATCCCGAACCCGATCGCCGGCGCGATAAATTGAAGCCGGCTGTCCCAGGCCGTATTGGCGATCGACGTCCAGTCCTGCCCGCCGTTTTGCGTCGAGAGAATCTTGAACGGGAACGTATCTTCCGCCCCTTCGTTCGCGACCGAATACCAGCCCTGGTAAATCCCGTAAAACGTTAGATTCCCCTCCGCGGCCGGAAGTTTAAACGAGCGCCAGCTCGCGCCGCTGTCGTACGTCCAATATACGAACGCGACCGGAGCGGCCAACGTTCCGCCGCCGCAGACGACCCGCGACCAGGCGTACTGATATTGAACGTCCATGAAAACCGGAACCGACATATCGCAGCTGAACGCCGGACTGGTAAACAGATCGGCCGGAACGTCGGCGCCGACCGGAGGCGGAAGCGTCTGGACGTTCCAGCTGTTTCCGCCGTCTTTCGTCTGATAAAGAAGCGTACCCGGCGAATCGAGCGGATTTTTCCCGCTGATCCAACCTTCGGTCGCGTTGCGGAAAACGGCGCCGTTCTTGATCCCTTTCGGCGTCATATTCGTCGAGTCGGAGGAAATCATCGTATTCCAACTGTCGCCGCCGTTTACAGTCGTAAATAAACCGACGAACTGCAGATCCTGCGTCACGCTCAGCGTCGCGAAGATCCAGCCGAACTGCGGCGTCAGAAAACGGATTTCAACGTCCCTGAACTGCTGAAGCGTAAAGCCTTCGATCGGAAGCGGAACCGGCGTCCAGCTCGCGCCGCCGTCGCGCGTCCGGTAAACCTGAACGCCTTTTTCAGGAGACCATTTATCGATTTCCCAATAGAGAATAAAAGCCTGGTTCGCGTCCAGGAAATACGCCGCCGGTTCGAGGCTGCGCGCCGCGCTTTGATACAAAAGGTCCGGCGGCGTAACGTTCGTCCAATTTTCCCCGCCGTCCGTCGTCCGAATAATTAATTTACCGACGCCGCCGGGGAGATGACCGATTCCCCAGCCCGTCCCGCCGTTGATCATCGTAACATCCAAAATTTCGATCGCCGTCGGCTGCGCGATAGAGGTCGGCGCAAGATGAATCGGCGGCGTACTCGTGAATAAAGACGAGAGCAGATTCGACTGACGCTCAACCGGCGTCGCCGTCTGGAGCGCGGTCGGCGTTACGCCGGTCGGCAAAACCGGCTGAAGATCATAAATCTCAATCGTACAACCGTTCAGAATTAGCGGCATGAACAGCATCAGAATCATCATGAGCAAACGGAACCGTCGGCGCATCATCAAAACCTCAGGGAATCGACGCCTTGCGCCCGTCTTTCCGGCGCAGCGTCAGCGGGATTATCTTCGTCGGATGATTAAACGGCGCGGGATCAGCCGGAAGCGCTCCGATATCGAGCTCGGCGCCGATAAACGACGCCGGAACGGGAATCGGTTCCCCGATCGCGACGTATTCCCGAGGGAGCGCGGATCTAAGTCCGCTCAGAAACGCCGCGCCGGATAAATATAAAGCGTTATTAACGAGGATCAGCGTCCCGCCGTCGGCGACAAGCGGACGCGCCTTATTGATGAGCGGAATGAAATGCCGCTGCTGATCAACGCGGCCTTTACCGGTCACGGAGAACATCGGCGGATCCAGAATTACCGTATCAAACAACCGTCCCGATTTCCGATAAGCCGTCGCCAGGCTGAAAAAATCGACCGCGGCGCTTTCGTAGCGCGATCGCTCGATTCCGCCGCGCCCGGCTTCGTCCTCATAGAGCTTCAGAAAAGCCGGATTGAGATCGTTTTGAACGACGCGGGCCGCGCTCCCCGCTAAAGCCGCCAGCCCCAACGAACCGGTATAAGCGAAGGCGTTCAAAACCGTTTTCCCGCGCGAACCGCTCAGGATCCATTTCCTTAAATTCGCCGCGTCCAGATAAAAAGAACAATCGCGGTTCAGCCTTAAGTCGATCGTATAACTTACCCCGAATTCGCGAATCCGCCCGCAGGCGCGCGCGCCGAATAAAAATATCCCGTTCCGGTCGCTCGCCGCCGCGGCGAAGCGTTCCTTGAGAAGAATCGCGCCGACGGTCGGATCGGATCGAAACGCTTCAATCAACGGTTCGCGCAGCCGCGCGTCCAATCCGCTTTTCGCAAAAGATTGGAAAACGATCGTATCGCCGTACCGATCGATCGACAACGGTTTATATCCTTCGAAGAAACCGTTGAAAAGGCGGATCGCCTCGCCCGGCTGATAGTTTCTCCGCCGGGAAGCGCTGAAAATCCGATCAACGAGAGCCGCGATGTCCATGCCTCAAGTTTACACGAATCTCGAACCCGCGGAGAAGACGGGTGATTCCCGGACGAGGTCCGATCCGATTAAAACCGGGCTTTCTCCGCGGCGGCGAACCTTAAGAACGGCTAATTCCGTCAAGATCTACCTTAAATAGAGATAAAAATCTGTATTATCTGAGAATAATTCCGAAAAGGTTATGGTAAAAAAGAATAGCGTACAATTTGTAGCAGATAGGAGAGAACGCACATGACTTTTGACGTATCGATCGGGAGTTCTTTGATCGCGGGATTTTTCTCATTTTTCAGTCCTTGTATTATCCCGCTTCTCCCAGTCTATTTAAGTATCCTGACCGAGTCGAGCGCGCCCGCAAGCGGCGAAACGCAGACAAAAAGCGAATTATATCGGGTTTTAAACGGTGTCCTTTTCGTCTTAGGCGTCGGCGTCAGTTTCGTCGTCTTAGGCTTTGGGTTCGGAACGATCAGCGTCCTGCTTTCGAAACGGTATGTAGCGATCGGCGCCGGCGTCCTGATTATTTTAATGGGGCTGAGCCAAATGGGACTGTTCCAAATCCCGTTTTTCAGCCGCTTTTCCGACCGCTCTTCCGAAGTCAAGGTCAAAAACGGCTCGGCGCGCGCCTTCCTGATCGGACTGTTGGTCTCGATCGGCTGGCTGCCTTGTATCGGTCCGATCCTGTCCTCGATTCTGTTCTTGAGCGGGTCGAGCGGATCCGCCTGGCGGGGCGGCGGCCTGATGGTCGTCTATATTTTAGGATTCGCCGTACCGTTCATGATGATCACGATTTTTTCGGATTTCTTCCTGAAACGGCTTCGGAAAATCCATCCCCACCTGCCGTTAATCAAAAAAATCGGGGGCGCGCTGCTGGTGATCATGGGAATCTACCAGATCCTGCGCTGAATTCCGAATAAAATAATCCGATTATGAAACATAGAAAAGGTAATACAACGTATGAAAAATAATGAAAATAAAAAATTCTTTCGATTCGGGTTCTTCATGATCCTCGCGCTGGGATGCCTGTTGGCGCTGCTTGTTTCCGGCTGCGCGCCGGAAGAGAAAGCTTCAGATCCGCTTCCGTTCGACCGAAGCGGGAACGGCGCCGAAACCGGAAAGGAAACCGCCGAAGAAGGCGCGATCGATCTGGTCGATCTGGCCGGGGAACGGTTCCGGCTTTCCGAATATCGCGGGAAAAAAGTTTATATTAAATTCTGGGCGAGTTGGTGTCCGGTCTGTCTCCAGCGGCAGGAAGAACTCGAAGCGCTCAGTCATGAAACGGATCGCGATTTCGAAGTCGTAACCGTCGTTTCGCCGGGCTACGGAAACGAGCTGAGCTTGGAAGATTTCCGGACCTGGTTCGCGAAACGCGAAAATAACGATTTCCGCGTCCTGCTTGACGAAGACGGAAAGCTCGTCCAGTGGTACGGGATCCGCGGCTATCCGACCTCGTTTTTCGTCGATCCGAACGGCTCGGTCAAGGTATTCCAGGGCGACCTTTCGAGCGATATGATTCATCAGATTTTTGCTTCCGATATCATGAACGGAACTGCAATGGAGGATACAGACATGAACAAGACAAATACCGATAAGCGGAACGCCGGCGAGACGCGGAAAATTTATTTAGCCGGCGGCTGTTTCTGGGGCGTTGAAGCCTATTTTGAACGCATCCCCGGCGTCGTCGACGCGATTTCGGGCTACGCGAACGGGAAAACGGAAAACCCGAGTTACGAGGACCTAATCTATCGGAACAGCGGACACGCGGAAACGGTCGAAGTAACCTATGATCAGGCTCAGGTCAGCCTGAACGAACTCCTTCGGCACTATTTTCGAATTATCAATCCGGTCAGCCTGAACCGCCAGGGGAACGACGTCGGATCCCAGTATCGGACCGGAATTTACTACACCGACGAAGCGGATATCCCGGTTATCGAAGCGCGCATCGCCGCGGAACAGGAAAATTACGAAAAAAAGATCGCCGTCGAGGTTAAACCGCTCGACCATTTCTACCATGCCGAAGATTATCATCAGGATTACCTGACGAAAAATCCGAACGGCTATTGCCATATCGACTTAAACATGGCGGAAAAACCGCTTGAACCGGAAGCCGCCGCGGAGATTGAATTTCGGAAGCCGGACGACGCGGCGCTGAAAGCGACGCTCAGCCCGGAAGTCTGGAACGTTGTCCGCGAAAACGGAACCGAACGTCCGTACTCCAGCCCGCTTTGGGATGAATTTGGGGACGGAATCTACGTTGATATCGTGACCGGCGAACCGCTGTTCAGCTCAGCGGATAAGTTCGACGCGGGCTGCGGCTGGCCGAGCTTCTCGAAGCCGATCAGCGAAGAAATAATCGTCGAACGCGAAGACACCTCCCACGGCATGGTCAGAACCGAAGTCCGCAGTCTTTTAGGCGACGCTCACTTAGGCCATGTTTTCGAAGACGGACCGAGAGAAGCAGGCGGGCTGCGCTATTGCATCAACGGAGCCTCGCTGCGGTTCGTCCCGCTCGCCAGGATGGAAGCCGAAGGATACGGCGCGTACCTGAAACTTTTTGACTAACGGGCAGGATCAGCAGATAACGAAAAAAAAGTGCGTTCTCGTAGCGGAACGCACTTTTTTAAAAATCCATAACTATCCGAATCATTTTACGAAAAACAAAGCGCTCGATATTCGACGATCAGATCAGTTGTCGTTTCGCCGCCCGCCACACTGAAATAAACGGAGCCTTCCGCTTTGTTGTTCAGCATGGCGGCGAATGATTTCAGGTTCCCATCCAACCGAACCGAAGCGGACTTGGAATTCCATTTCCCGTTTTCTCATCCGGGATATATAAGACATCCCACGTCCGATCCATAGTCCGTCATAAAGTCTGCCGCGAAGCCGTTGATCTAAGCGGCTTCGCGTGTCAGTCTTGAACAAGTTCGGCCATCTCAATTTGAAACAGATCCGCCGGTTATATGAATCTGTTTATTTAAACAAACCTGCCGTCCGATTAGTTGAAAACTTTGAGCCGCTCCGACAGCGGGAGAAATTCCTTTTCGCCGGCAGGCGCTTCGACCGATCCGAATACGAGCTGCGCGCGCAGCGTCCAATCCGCCGGGATATCCCAAGCTTCCCGAACCGCTGCGTCGATAATCGGATTATAGTGCTGAAGGTTCGCGCCAAGACCGTTTTCTTCAAGAAGCGTCCAAACGGCGTATTGCGTCATGCCTTGCTGCTGAGCCGACCAGGTTTCGAAATTTTCTGCGTACGCCGCAAATTGATTCTGCATCTTCTGAACCGTCGCACTATCGTTGAAAAACAGGACCGTTCCAAACGCAGCGGAAAATCCGCTGATTTTTTCCGACGTTCCGGCGAACTTGTCCGCCGGGACACGCTCCCGAAGAGCTTCCAGAACGATCGACCAAAGCTTTTCATGATGATCTCCGAATAGGACGACTGCGCGCTGATCCTGCATGTTAAACGCGGAAGGAACGTGGCGGATCGCTTCGCCGACCAGTTCGATAATCCGCTCGTTCGAAACCGAAACAGATCTCCCCAAAGCGTAAATCGACCGGCGCGATTGAATTGCTGATAAAATATCTTTCATAAAGATCTCCTTTTTTAACAAGTCAAAAAGATTTATCTACAGTATACCGAATCGCTAACGATGCGTTTCGAGTATTAAAAAATATTATAGCGATAACAGCAGCCGGCGCGGTCGGATTCGAGTAAAATCATAACAGATAGAAAACGGAGGAATGAATGAACCAAATTCAAATTTTTTCCGCACCCAACGCGGCCGCGGTCGGGAAAATCGCCGCGGAAATGATCGTTGCCGCCGTTAACGCGAAAAGGGACGCGGTTTTAGGCTTAGCGACAGGTTCGACGCCGCTCCCGCTCTACGGCGAGTTAGTCAAAGCCTATCGAGCCGGAGAAGTCTCTTTCCGTGGTATCCGAACAGTCAATTTGGACGAATATGTCGGCTTATCGGAAACGCATGAGCAAAGCTACCGCTATTTCATGAACGAGAACCTGTTCAAACAGATTGATATCGACCTCTCGAATACGTTCGTTCCGAACGGGACCGCAGCCGACAGCGCCGCCGCCTGCGACGCATACGAAGCCCGAATTGAAGCGCTGGGCGGAATTGACTTGCAGCTCTTGGGCATCGGGCTGAACGGCCATATCGGATTCAACGAACCAGCGGATACCTTCTCAAAGCGGACCCATGTCGTTGAGTTGACCGAAAGTACGCGCGAAGCGAACAAACGCTTTTTCGCTTCGATCGACAACGTCCCGACGCAGGCGATCACGATGGGGATCGGCACGATCTTCGCCGCAAAGAAGTTGGTTTTAGTCTGTACCGGCGAGAAGAAAGCGGAAATTCTGAAGCGTTCGCTGACGGGCGACGTCGACCCGCGCGTTCCCGCCTCAATCCTGCAGTTCCATCCGGACGTGACCGTTTTCGCCGACGAAGCGGCGCTCAAGCTGATATAAAAAATTAGGCCTTAAAAGAAAAGCCGGACGCCCTGATCGAAGGATATTTCCGGCTTTTTTTTTCGAGAAGAATGAAGCGGAGCAGATCGATTTAAAGACGCGGCCAGGATCAGCAGATCCAATAATAATTCGTCCATCCGATCCATAGCATGACCTGAATCAACGCGCTCGTCAGACAGATGAGCCTGAATTTTTCTTCGTCTTTCACCGCCGCCGCGACGTAGATCAGGATCGGAAAGACGACCGCCGTATAGCGCGTCATCGAGTACATCAGCCCCGACGCCCCATACAGGATCATTAAGATCAGCGCGTACATGCCATACGCGCGTAATTTTTCACAGCGCAGCAGCAAGCGGAAACTCAGGAACAGGAACGCGACGAAAAAAATTCGGTCGAGGATTCCGACCTGGGAGACAGCGCCCCCGGAAATATCAAAAAACTCGATAACGATCTGAAGCGGGCCGACGGTTCCGCGCGCCCAGGCTTTCTGAGCCTCGAAAAAGGCGAAAAAATTTCCGCTTTTAAGATAGAGCGTAAAGAAATGGCCCGCGAGCGCGGTCGGGACGAGAAGAAAACCGAGCCAGCGCCAACCGATTTTCCTCAAATCCCATCCGCGCCGCGCGATATAAATCCAGGCCGGAACGAGCGCGATAATAAAACCGTTAGCCCGCGTCAGCGTCGCAAGAGCGGCAAAAAGCGCGGATAAGAACCAACGATCGCGCTCCGCCGCAACACAGACGCATAAACTCAGGAAGAGATACAAACTCTCCGAATAAAAAGCGGAGAAGATAAACGCCGCCGGAAGCGAGACCAGCAGCAGCGCCGTCCGCTCCGCGATTTTTTCATCTCCCAATAACCGCATCGCCAGATAATACAGCAGCGCGAGTGAAAGAAAAAAGCATACATTCGAAAGAGCCAATCCCGCCGTCAGCAGCAGCGCAGGCGATTGCATAGACTCAGGGATCCAAAAGGCGAACAGCTTGACAAGGTACGGATAGAGCGGAAAGAACGCCATATTCGAGTAAGCCTCGCCGAGCGCCGCGCCGGGATCGTAGCCGCCGCCCGCGATCGACAGGTACCAAACCGAATCCCAACGGCACCACATGTCGATCAGCCAGCGCGGAGTAAATTGAAAACCCTGATCGATATAGCGCTGATAGGTCGGATTTTTCTGATAATAATTCGCGATCCAGGCCGTCAGGATCAGCAGCAAACGCGAACCGATCGCCATAAACAAAAGACGGCGCATCGTTTCAGTTCGCGCTCTCGCCCAAGCGATCGGCCCCTCGCCGTTAACCGTTTCCACCGCCGTCAAATCTTCAAGCGCATCTTTTCTTTTCATCCTTTTTCTCCCTGACCGGTCCCGTTCTATTTAAATTCCAACCGGAAAACGGATATCGCCGCCGATACTGGCTATAATTAGATCGAAACGAACGGATCGGAGCGAAAGAAATTGAAAAAACCGACCATCTTTTTCGATTTAGGCAATACTTTATTATACAATCGTCAGTTGGATGATGAGAATATTCAAATAGCCTGCCGTCATGCGGCGAACGCGTTTACCCGGCTCGGCTACCAGATACGCGCGAACGACCTCGCCGCCGCGCATTTTCACAACCTGACCCGTTATTACGCGATCCGCAACAGCGATTATATCGAGCAAAGCGCCGAAATGATCCTCATCCAAACGCTTGAGGAATTCGGCTTCTTCAACCTGCCGGCAGAAGATACCCGCGCCGCGATTCAAGCTTTTTACGCCTATACGCAATCAAACTGGCATCTTGTCGACGGCGTTCCTGTGATGCTGGACTCGCTTCGGAAAAAGAACTTCCCGATCGGACTGATCTCGAACGCCAGCTCGGTTCAGGACGTGCTGACGCTCTTAAAAAACCACGCGCTGACGGAATACTTCAACGCGGTAATCGTATCCGCGGCAGTCGGCTTTCGAAAACCGCGGCCTGAAATTTACCGTTATGCGCTGAAAAAAATGAACGCGCGGGCTGAAACGTCGCTGATGGTCGGCGACACGTTCATCGCCGACATACTCGGCGCAAAAGAGATCGGAATGAAAACCGTCTGGGCGACGCGATACGCGAAAGCCGATCAGGTCGTTCTTCCCGATATCCACGCCGACTTTATTTTAGACGATATAACCCGGCTCGAAGATGTTATTGAACTGATTTAACGTCCGGCGGAAGCGGCTGGCAGCGGGGACAGAAATGAGTTCCGCGCTGTCCGACGACGATTCGCGCGATCGCATCCCCGCAGCGAGGGCAGCCGGCGCCCTTCTTTCCGTAGACGTTGAAATGATTCTGAAATTCTCCGCCGCGATAAACCCAGTCGATACTGGCGCCGTTGCGGCGAATGCCTTCGGTCAGAACGGAGCAGATCGCCGTCCGAAGCGTCCCGAGCCGGTCGCTGTCCATGCGCGCAGCCCGCTCCGCCGGGAGTAACGGATGAATCCCGGCGAGGAAAAGCGCCTCATCGGTATAAATATTGCCCAACCCTGCGATCAGCGACTGATCCAGCAGGACCGTCTTGATCGGGCGGCGCGTTTTCGCGAACGTATTTTGAAGAAATTCAACCGTCAGATCGTCGGATAACGGCTCAACGCCCAATTTGGATAAAACGATATCAGGATCGCGCAGCAGCCAAATCCGTCCGAACTTGCGCGCGTCGCTGAAGACGAGCCGCTCGCCGTCCTTAAACGTCAGCGCGAACCGGTCGTGCTTTCCGACCGGCCGATCCGCAGAGACGGTCCGCAGATCGCCGCTCATGCGCAGGTGGATCAGCAGCCAGCGATCGTCAATCCGCAGTTTCAAATATTTTCCGCGCCGGCCGACCGAATCGACCGACTTGCCCCGAAACCAGGTAAAAAAATCGCCGGCGTCCTGAGCCGCCAGCGTCCGCTCCCAATACAACGCGGCGCCGCAAAACGGACGGTTCAGGATCGAAGCGCCCGTCATCCCGCCCTCCGACAACGACCTCGCGAAAGTTTCGACTTCCGGCAGTTCCGGCATCGCCAGCGTTTTTTTATTCGTTGAACATGCTGCCGACGGAAACGCCGCGATTCGCGCGCGAAATAACTTCGCCAAGCAGGTAAGACATCGTCAGAATCTGGAGCCGGTCGCCGAATAAAGCGCGTTTTTCGTCCGGAATCGCGATCGTATCGGTCGTGATAAACCGTTTTACGTCGAGCGCGGATAATTTTTCGGCCGCCTTTCCCGAAAATACCGGATGAACGAAATTGACGTAAACGTCGCGCGCGCCCAAACTTTTAACCAATTTAATCGCGTTGCACATCGAACCGCCGGTATCGATTTCATCATCCGCCAAAATCACGTCATGGCCTTTAACCTCGCCGATGATCGAGAGCGCTTCGGTATTATCGTTGTTGCCGATGCGCCGCTTTTCGATGAACGCCAACGGCGTATGCAGCCGCTCGGCAAAATTCCGCGCGCGTTTCGCGAAACCCAAATCGGTCGAAACGACAACCGGATCGACCATCGTTTTCAGAATCGACTTCAAATTTTCGACCATCTTATGATACGCGGTCAGGGCGTCGCCGGGAATGCTGAAAAATCCTTGGATCTGACCGGCGTGAAGATCGACGCACATATAACGATCCGCTCCGGCGACCTCGATCATATCGGTCACAAGCCGAGCCGTAATCGGAATACGCGGCTGGTCCTTTTTATCCGACCGCGCGTAGCAGAGGTACGGGATAACGGCCGTAATCCGCGCGGCTGAATCTAAACGCAGCGCCTGAAGCAACATCAGCAACTCCATCAAGTTGCGGTGAACCGGAGCGGCGGTTGATTGAATCGCATAGCAATCCTGGCCGCGCACGCTGCAGCCTAACTGGACAAACAGATTTTCATTTTCGAACTTCTTGATATTCACCGGGCAAAGCGACTTGTTCAGGTAATCGGCGATCCCTTGCGATAAGCCTTGATTGGACGTGCCGCTAAACAGTTTAATATCGCCGTACATTAAATCATGTCGAGTTGTCAGCATTTATTTCTCCCCAAAACTACGCAGGGATGACAATTTTCCCGATAAATTCATCCCTCGATTCATCCAAAGTATAGCACTTTCCCAATATCCGGATGTCAGACATATATGGAAATGGTTATCAGCGCGGGATGAAGCGCTCTTTCAATCCTCCAGGATCGGGATTTGGATATTGGTTACGTACTTGGAGCGATCCTTTTCAAC